>JAFOOW010000080.1 GCA_017425305.1 Peptostreptococcaceae bacterium
AGGACAGGTAGCTAACTTTAAAATTAATAGTCAAATACCTGTAGATAGAATACTTAATGCTTTAAATGCAAAGTTACCAAAAGATATATCTATAGTAAAAGCAAAAGAGGTAGATGAAGATTTTCACTCTAGATATTCTGCAAAGAAGAAAACGTATAGATATCAAATATATAACAGCCTGTATAGGAGTCCTATATATGCTGATATATCATATCCTGTTAAATATGACTTAGATATTGATAAAATGAAAAAAGAAGCTAAATCACTTATAGGAACTTATGATTTTAAAGGATTTATGAGTTCTGGATCATCTGTCACTGATACTGTTAGAACAATTTACAATATAGAGGTATCAAAATCAGAAGATTTAATAATAATTGAGATAGAAGGAAATGGATTTTTATATAATATGGTAAGAATAATAGCGGGAACACTGGTAGATATAGGTAGAGGAAGAATAACTGAAAAGATGTCTACTATAATAGAATCTAAGTCAAGATCTATGGCAGGACACACCGCTCCAGCACATGGATTATTTCTTAAAAAAGTTGATTATTAGCTTGACACACCAGGGTGCATGTATTAAAATATACAAGAGTGTGTTAATAAGTCCACTTGCCCCGGACTTGACATAGACGGTAAAATATTATATGGAAATAAGACAAGGAGGGACTAATAATGAAAAGTTATATAGCTAAACCAGCTGACGTACAAAGAAAATGGTACGTTGTTGATGCTGAAGGAAAAACATTAGGTCGTATGGCTACAGAAATAGCTACGATATTAAGAGGAAAGCATAAGGCAACTTTCACTCCTCACGTTGATGGTGGAGATTTCGTTGTTGTTGTAAATGCTGATAAGGTAGTTTTAACAGGAAAGAAATTAGATCAAAAAATGTACAGATACCACACTGGATATGTAGGTGGATTAAAAGAAATAACTTACAGAGAAATGATGGAAAAGAAACCAGAAGAAGTTGTTATGCATGCTGTTAGCGGTATGTTATGCAAAAACAAATTAAGAAGCAAAATGATGACTAGATTAAGAGTATTTGCTGGACCAAACCACGGACACGAAGCTCAAAATCCAGAAGTTTTAAACTTTAAATAAGAATAACGGGTGAAAGGAGGAGTTTATCATGGCTAACGTTCAATACTACGGAACAGGAAGAAGAAAGCACTCTGTAGCAAGAGTAAGATTAGTTGCAGGTGAAGGAAACATAATAGTAAATGGAAGAAAAGTTGAAGAATACTTCAACTACGAAACTTTAATAAGAGATGTTAAACAACCATTAGTTTTAACAGGAAATGAAGCTAAGTATGATGTTATAGTAAAAGTTGAAGGTGGAGGATTCACTGGACAAGCTGGTGCTATAAGACACGGTATATCTAGAGCTTTATTAAAGGCTGACGAAGAGTTAAGAGGAGCTTTAAAGAAAGAAGGATTCTTAACTAGAGATGCTAGAATGAAGGAAAGAAAGAAATACGGATTAAAGGCAGCAAGAAGAGCTCCACAATTCTCAAAGAGATAATTATATCTGTTTATTACAAAGACTTTGGAATATTCCAAAGTCTTTTTTTATATAAATATATAGGGTGATATTTTATGAAGTACATTAAGAAAATAACCTTAATGGCTATCTCTATATGTTTATTAGTAGTGGCTGTATTAGAGGTTAAGAAAAACTCAGAAAGTATCTCACAGGATGCAATGAGATATATGCCAGCTACAAATAGGGTAATACTTTTAGACGCTGGACACGGAGGTATAGACCCTGGGGCTTTAAATAAGGATCAGACGGTTCAAGAAAAGGATATAAACCTTCAAATAACACTTAAGATAAGAGATTTATTAGAATCTAGTGGATGCTTAGTATTATTAACTAGAGATGATGATAGTAGTTTATATCAAGAGGATGGAAGCAAAACTACTAGACAAAAGTATAATGAGAATTTAAAAAATAGAAAGAAAATGATCCAAGAGTCAGGAGTAGATGCATTTGTATCGATACATTTAAATGCATTGGATGTAAAGTCTAATCCATCACATAG
>JAFOOW010000081.1 GCA_017425305.1 Peptostreptococcaceae bacterium
ACTTCCTTACAAAAACAACAAGTTTGCTTAGTAGTTTCATTTCCGTATATTAATTCTTCTTTACAAATTAAACAATTTACTTTATTCATTTGCTATCCCCTTAATATCTAAAATAATTTCATATACCCTCAAGTATAATTATATATAAAAATATTGGATATGAGGAAAGTGTTTATATATTAAAGTTGCAAATATAATAATATGGGTATATATTAAAAATTACGAAGTATAAACAGACTATGATAAACAGGAGGCTATATTATGACAATTAATGAAAAGTTATATTTTAATGGAGATATATTAACTCTTGAAGATGAGCTATATGTAGAAGCTCTACTTATAAAGGGTGATAAAATACATAAGGTAGGTAAAAAAGAAGATTTACTTAAAGAAGCTAGTGAAAATGTAGAGCTAATAGACTTACAAGGAAAAACTTTAATGCCATCATTTATAGATGCACATGGTCATTTTTCAGGATATGCAACATCTTTTACACAAGTAGATTTAACAGAGTGTACAAGCTTTGAAGAAATAGCTGAAGCTATAGAAAGATTTATAAAGAGAAATAATATAGAAGAAGGTAAGTGGATTCAAGCTAATGGATATGACCAAAACTTCTTAGAAGAAGGTATTCATCCAAATAAAGAGCTTTTAGATAAAGCATCACCAAATAATCCACTTGTAGCAAAGCATAAGTCAGGACATATGGGTGTTTTAAACTCTAAAGGTATAAAAGCTTTAAATATAACTATAGAAACTGAAAATCCAGAAGGTGGAATAATAGAAAAGAAAAATGGAGAAGTTACAGGTTACTTAGAAGAGTCTGCTTTTGTAAACTATGTTCAAGAGATACCAATGGTTTCAAATGAAGAATTTATGGAATCTTTAATAAAAGCACAAAATGCTTATGCTAGCTATGGTATAACTACTGTTCAAGAAGGTTTCGTAATAGATTTATTAGCAAATATATTTAAATATTTAACTCAATTAAAATTATTAAAAATAGATTTAATAGGATATTTAGATGTAAACAATTCAGAAAAATTAAAAGAAATGTTACCAAATAGCATAAATAAATACGATAATCATTTAAAAATAGGTGGATACAAAACTTTCTTAGATGGTTCACCACAAGGACGTACAGCTTGGATGAGAACTCCATACTTAGGTGATGATACAACTTACTGTGGATATCCAGCTCAAAGTGATGAAGAAATAGAAAGTAAAATAGAAAAAGCTTTAAATGATAATATGCAATTATTAGTTCATTGTAATGGTGATGCTGCTTGTGAGCAATATATAAATCAATATAGAGTAGCTAAGGAAAAAACTAATTCTACAAATGATATAAGACCAGTTATAATACATGCTCAGTTATTAGGTAAAGACCAACTAGATGATGTAAAAGAGCTTAATATGTTACCATCATTCTTCGTGGCCCATGTATATCACTGGGGAGATATTCATATTAAAAACTTTGGAATGGAAAGAGCAAGTGAAATTAGTTTATTAAAATCAGCTAAGGATAAAGGTATATTATACACATTACATCAAGATGCACCTGTTATAGAGCCTAATATGTTAGAAACTATATGGTGTGCAGTAAATAGAATAACTAAAAAAGGTGTTTCATTAGGAGAAGCTGAAAGAGTTAGTGTTATGGATGCATTAAAAGCTGTTACTAAAAATGCTGCATATCAATATTTTGAAGAAGATATAAAAGGAACTATAAAGGAAGGTAAGTTAGCAGACTTAGTTATATTAGATAAAAATATATTAAAGGTAGATACTATGGATATAAGAGATATAAAAGTAGTTGAAACTATAAAAGAAGGAAACACTATTTATAAAGCTTAGATTTTAAATTTATAAAGGGAATACAAATGAAAAAGGAAAAAAGACGTATAATTATAGACTTTGAAGTATTATCAAAAGCAAACTTTTGGATGTGTTGTATGAAAGATTACAAGACGAAAAAAGAGCATACTATAATAAATGATAGAGAAGAATTACTTAGAGTTTTTAATAAAAACAAGGATTCTGTATGGATAGGGTATAATATAAAAGGATATGACCAATGGATATTTAAAGCTATAATAGCAGGATTAGATCCATGCAAGGTATCTGATAAGCTTATAGAGCAGAAAATGTCAGGGTGGAGAATAGATAGAAGTCTCCACCAAATACCTATGTATATTTTTGAAATAAGCGATACTTATAGAAGCTTAAAAGAATTAGAGCTTTTTATGGGAGAAGATATAAGAGAAAGTACAGTAGACTTTGAGTTAGATAGATATCCTACAGATGAAGAAATAAAAGAGTTAACTTCTTATTGTTTACATGATGTTAGAATGACATATAAGGTTTTTGAACAAGTATATTATAAATATGAAGCTCAACAAGGTCTTATAGATTATTTTAACTTAGATGAAAGTATGTTTAATAAAACAGAAGCCCAACTAAGTGCATATATATTAGGTGCTAAAAAGCCTAATTATGAAAGAAATGATGTTAGTGACTTTGAAATAGTAAATACCATAGAACTTAGTAAGTACAACTTTATAAAAGCTTGGTATGAAAACTATGACAACAGAGACTTTAAAAAATATCTAAGAGCTAAGGTATATAATATAGAAACAGACTTTGGATGGGGAGGACTTCATTCAGCTAGAAGAAGATATAGTGCTGAAGATTATATAGTAAACTCAGATGTAAGCTCTTTTTATCCATCTATAATGATAGAATACAACTTAAATAGTAGAAATGTTAAAGACCCAACTAAGTATAGAGAAATAAGAGATACTAGATTTAAGTTAAAAAGAGAAAACAATCCTATAGAAAAATCTTTAAAGTTAGTATTAAATAGTGCTTATGGTGCTTGTATGGATGTTAACAATGATTTATACGACCCAAGACAAGGAACAGCTATTTGTGTTAATGGTCAACTACTGCTATTAGATTTAATAGAGAAAGTAGAGCTAGAGTTTGGAGATAAGGCACAATTTATACAAGGTAATACAGATGGGGTTATGTTTAAGTTTGAATCAAAAGAAGCTGTAGATAAATACTTAGATATTTGTAAAAAGTGGTGCTTAAGAACTAAAATGGAGTTAGAGCATGACTTTATAAAAAAGATAATTCAAAAAGATGTTAATAATTATATTTATATAAAAGAAGATGGAAGTGTAAAAAGTAAAGGGGCTTATGTAAAGAAGCTAAGTATGTTAGATAATGATTTACCTATAGTCAATAAAGCTATAAAAGAAAAGCTAATAAATAATATAGATGTAGAAACTACCATAAATAATGCTAAAGAGCTAATAGACTTCCAAAAGTGTGTAAAGATTACAGGAAAGTATAGTCATGCATTACATAACAACAAAGAGATAGATTTAAAGGTGGTTAGAGTATTTGCTAGTTTATATGCTAGTGATAGTGCTATTATGAAGATAAAGCCAGACAATAGACTAGAAAAAATAGCAAATACAGCAGATAGAGTATTTATAGATAATGATAATATAATAGGAAAAGATGTACCCTATAAACTAGATAAAAGTTGGTATATATCTTTAGCTAAAGATAGAATAGATAGCTTTATAGAAGAAAATAACTATACACTTTTTGATTTTTTAGATAATATTAAATAGAAGGTATTTAAGATTAATTATAAGGGGGAGTATAAAATGGATAAGAAATTAGGTTTTGGGTTTATGAGACTACCTGTATTAAATGAAGAAGATTCAACAACTATTGATTATGAACAAGTTAATAATATGGTAGATACTTTCTTAGAAAGAGGTTTTAACTACTTTGATACAGCATATATGTATCATAACTTTACAAGTGAAGCTGTATTAAAAAAAGTATTAGTTGAGCGTCATCCAAGAGAAAGTTATAAAGTAGCAACAAAACTACCTACTATGTTTTTAAAGAAAGAAGAAGATATGGAAAGAATCTTCAATGAACAGTTAGAAAAAATAGGGGTAGATTATTTTGATTATTACTTATTACATAATATAGGTGTAAATACTTATGAAACTGCTAAGAAGTTTGATGCTTTTGAATTTATAAAACAAAAGAAAGAAGAAGGAAAGGTAAAGAATATAGGTTTCTCTTTCCATGCTGATGCAGATTTATTAGAAACTATATTAAGTGAGCATCCAGAAATGGAGTTTGTTCAATTACAAATAAACTACATAGACTGGGAAAATGAAAGTATACAATCTAGAAAATGTTATGAAGTAGCTCAAAAGTATAATAAGCCAGTTATAGTTATGGAGCCAGTAAAAGGTGGTACTTTAGCTAATGTTCCACCAAAAGCTGAAAAGTTATTTAAAGACTATAACAAAGATATGTCTATACCATCATGGGCAATTAGATATGCAGCAAGTTTAGACAATGTTATGTTGGTTTTAAGTGGAATGTCTAATATGGAACAATTATTAGATAATACAGATTATATGAAGGATTTTAAACCTCTTAACAAAGAAGAAGTTGAAATAGTAGATAAAGCAGTAGATATTATAAATAATTCAATAGCAGTTCCATGTACTGCTTGTCAGTATTGTGTAGAAGGATGTCCAAAAAATATTCTTATACCAAATTACTTTGAACTTTATAATGCAGAAAAACAAGCTCTAAATGCTATATTCTCAACTCAAGGAATGTATTATGAAAACTATACAAAAACTTATGGAAAGGCATCAGATTGTATAGCATGTGGAAAGTGTGAGAAAAGCTGTCCTCAACATATAAAAATAATAGATGAATTAAAAAAAGTAGCAAAAGCTTTTGAAAACTAAAAATAAGTTATGCTTTAACGTAATATAGTAGTTAATAAAGAAGGATATCTAAAGTATAGATATCCTTTTTTATTTCAATATACATTAAATAAAAATATCTTATAATAAAGATTATTTTAAAAAATATTTAGAAAATTAAGTTAATAAGTGAGGAATTTAGCCATGTACAGGGATAGAATATTGTATACATGAATAAATTTATTGACATGAAACGACAAAATAAATATAATTGAATTAGGGAATATTTTTAAAATGTTCCTTTAAATGGATATAATCAACATACATAATTCATATCTTAAGACTTATAGAAATGGGTGTGAAAACATTCCCAAACTATAACATGTAAAACATTAAACAAGATTCACTAAAACTTAAACTAAATAAAAATAATATAAAACAGTGAATATTAGGAGGAAAGTAAATGTCAAATCAAAACACAGAAAAATCATTAGCACCACTTCCGCTTCCTAAGAAAAAGAAGAATGCTGTAATGATAGGATGTATATGCATAATGATTTCTATCGCAATGTTTGGTTACAGCCTTAACGTATTACAAGGGCCTATACTAACAGAAATGAATGCAATGCATTACTTCTCATTACTTACAATATTTGCATCTTTAGGACTAGCAATAATGACACCAATCGGTGGTAAATTAGGTGACTTATTCGGACGTAGAAACGTTATAGTAGTATCAGGTATAATCGCAGTTGCTTGTGGTTTAGGAATGGGTGTAGTTAAAACTATAATGCCTTTCATGGTACTTAGATTATTATTAGGAGCAGCTCAAGGTGCTTTCACTGCAGCTCCATATATATTAATGAGAGAAATAAACGAACCAAAAGACGTTCCAAAAGGAATGGGTATATTATCAAGTGCTATAGCTATAGGTGGTTTCGCAGGAAGTATAATAGCTGGAGCTTTAATAGATAGAGGATTAAAAGAATTAGCTATAATGTTCCCAGCAATACCATTAATAATAGGTATAGTATTAATAGGTATTAACCTACCAAACGTTAAGAGAGATACAAAACCTCAAATAGACGTTCCTGGTGTAATAGGTCTTACAATAGTACTAAGTTCATTCTTATTAGCATTAAACTTTGCTCCAAGAGTAGGATGGACAAACCCAATTATATTAGGTGGATTTGTATTATCAATAGTTTCAGGATTTGTATTTGTTAAGATAGAAAACAAAGCGACTGAACCAATAATACCAATGTATTTATTCAAAAATAAAAACTTTAATATATTATTAGTAGTAGGGGTATTAACTTACTTCTATGCAATACCTTTAAACTCATATGCAACATTAGCTGCACAACAAGTTTTAGGTGCTTCATCAACAATAACAGGTACATTACAATTACCTCGTACTATACTTACAATAGTAGTTCCTGCTATAGTAGGAGTATGGGTTGGTAAGAAGAGCGGTAACTTATGGAAAGCTATGGCTTATGCATTAGGAATAACAGTAGTAAGTTTCGTAGCATTAAGCTTTACAACTCCAAATACTTCAATATTAATATACTTCGTAGCAATAGCACTTACAGGAGTAGCAGAAAGTTACAGAGCGGTTTCAATAACTCCTGCAGCTCAAACTACTCTTGAGCCACAAGATTTAGGAGTAGGTACTTCATTAGTAACATTCATGAACTCTTTATCAGGATTATTAGCTGGAGCGGTATCAGGAGTAATATTTGATGCTAGTTCAAATGTAAATAGTGCTGTAAACTCTATATTCTTCATAACTGCTTTAGTAGCATTTGTAGGATTATTAATAGTAGTGTTTGTAGTTAGAAAAAACTTAAACAACGGTAAAGAAGCAGAAAAAACAGCTGCTTAATATAAATAAAAAAGCTATCTCATTAAGAGATAGCTTTTTTTATTGTAATAGAATTATGCTACTTATAATGGAAATACTAATAATAATTAAGTGCTAAAAGGATGACCTAAAAATGAAAAAAAGATTATTAAATTATACAATTAGTATAAGTGTAATTATATTAATAACGTTAGTAAATACAATATTAATATATGCATATGATGGTTTAAATTTAAAGAACAATACTTTAGATATACTAGTTATAAATTCATATGGCTCTAATAATCAATGGGAAAATCATATATTAAAGGGATTTGAAGATAAGTTAAAGGAATTAAAGCCAAAAGACTTAAAAATAAATATACAATTAGAATATTTAGATATAAAGAAAAGAAGTGATAAAGCATATATAAAATCCTTTGATGATTTAATTAACACCAAATATCAATATAAGCATATAGATATAGTTCTTGCCTTAGATGATGAAGCTTTTAATTTTGTGAAATCACAAGTTTTAAATCCGAACAGCATTTTATATCATAAACAGGTTTTATTTGCAGGAGTAAATAAAATAGAGCAACTTACTAATGAAGAAAAACTATATATAAATGGTATATTATCATCTAATACAGATTTATTATTTAATTTAATACTACATCTTAACTCTAATGTAGAAACTATAAATGTTTTAATAGATGAATTTGAATATTCACAATCTATAAAGCAAAGAGCTATACTCTCAGAATCTTTATTCTTTAGACCTGTAAAGATTAATTTTATACAATCAAATTATATTGAAGATATACAAGATAAGTTAAGAAAAATAAATGGTAAAAATCAAGCAATTATTATTACAGGAACATTTAAATCTAAAGATGATAATTCTTATATAGCATTAAAAGAAATCGTTGGCAAAATAAAGGAAATAAGTAAAAATCCTTTATATACAAATAACTATGAATATATTTTTAATGGAGCTTTAGGAGGATATGTTGATGTAGGGGAATATCAAGGTAAATATATAGCTAGAGAGATATATAAAATATTAAATGGAGATAAAAATAAAGACAATGTATTACCTAAATCTACTGGTGTATTTATGTTCAATTATAAAGAAATCTATAACTACGACATAGATATTATGAAAATTCCAAAGGGTAGTGTAATTTTAAATAAACCTAAATTTGCATTATTACTGCCTAAATCATTAAAAATAATTATATATTTAGGTGGAATTTTATTAATAATAGTAGGGTTTTATATAGTGTATAGACTTATACTTGAGAAAAGAAAATCAATAAAAAATAAGCAACTATATGAAAGAGCAAAGGAAAGAGAAAAGCTAAAAACTGATTTTATAGTCAATATGAGTCATGA
>JAFOOW010000082.1 GCA_017425305.1 Peptostreptococcaceae bacterium
TAGACTGATATGCCCCTAAAGAATCATAATTTCCATATTTATTAAAGTATATACTATCATCACCCGTATGACTAAATACTCCATCTAGTATTATACTCATACCCTTTTCTTTAGCTTCTTTAATTAACTCTTTAAATATTTCTTCATCACCAAACATTGGGTCTATAGCTTTATAGTTGCCAGTATCATATTTATGATTACTTTGAGCTTCAAATATAGGACTTAAATATATTATACTTATACCTAAGCTTTTTAAGTAATTTAACTTACTTATAATTCCTTTTAGGTTACCTCCATGAAAATCCCATCTAGCTATTTCACCTTCACTATTTTTTATGTACATAGGTGTATCTTCCCAGTTAGCATACATAAAACTATTTTTCTTAGGATTATGTATCTTGCCTGTTTTATTAAATCTATCTACAAATATATGATATAAAACACCTTCTTCAAACCACTTAGGTGTATTTACTTTTTTGCTTACAGTAATCTGATATTTATTTATATCATATTCATTATAGTATTCTTGGCAATCTCCACTATTATTACTTTTTCCATAGTATTTAGTTTGTATATTTCCATATACATTCTTTATAACTTTAAAGTAGTAAAAATATATATCTTCTATATCTAAGTAAATATTATCTATAGAAAATATATTATTTTCACATTTATTCATATTTACTTCTTTTATAATCCCATTATCATTGGCTATTATTAAATATATTTCATTTATATCCTCTATAGCTTTTACATTTATCTTTAGTTCTTCCCCTAATTCTATAGCCCCAAAAGGTATTTTATGATTTGGTGACCAAGAATTATATAGTATACTCATTTGTATTTCCCCACCTTTTGATTACGTTTTATTATTTTTTATACCAAATATCTCTTGCATACTCACTTATAGTTCTATCTGTTGAGAATATACCTGAATTTGCTATGTTTATTAATGACATTTCATTCCACTTATTTTTATCTTTATATAAGTTATTTACTTTCTTTTGAGCTTTTATATAATTTTCAAAATCTCTTAAAACAAAGAATTCATCATTATAAGTAATTAATGAATTATAAATTTCTCTTCCCTCTTTAACTATATTAGGTATAAATCCATTTATTAAATCATCTACTACTCTCTTTATATAAAAGTTGTTAGAGTATATATCTGCTGATGAGTATCCACCATATTTGTTATACTCTAAAACTTGGTCTGCTAATAATCCAAATAAAACTATATTATCGTCTCCTACTTGCTCATGTATTTCTACATTGGCTCCATCTAATGTTGCTAATGTAATAGCTCCATTCATCATAAACTTCATATTACTCGTACCAGATGCTTCTTTAGTAGTTGTAGATATTTGTTCACTTACATTAGCTGCTGGTATTATTTTTTCAGCTAAAGAGACTCCATAATTTTCAATAAATACAACTTTTAATTTATCATTAACTCTATTATCATTGTTAATTTTATTTGCTAGTTCATTTATAAACTTTATAACACATTTTGCAAAGTAATATCCTGGTGCTGCTTTTGCTCCAAATATAAATGTTCTTGGCTCCATATCTATATTAGGATTATCTAATATTTCATGGTATAAGTGAAGTATATGAAGAGCATTCATAAGTTGTCTTTTATATGCATGTAATCTTTTTACTTGCACATCAAATATTGAATTAGGATTTACAGTTATTCCATTTCTTTCTTTAATTATCTTTGATAAATTAACTTTATTCTCTAATTTTATCTCCTCTAATCGCTTTAATACATCCATATCATGCTTATACTTTTCTAGGTTCTTTAATTGCATAGTATCTCTACACCAATCATTACCTATAAGCTCTGTAATTAGATTTGATAAGTTTGGATTTGATAACATAAGCCATCTTCTATGTGCTATTCCATTTGTTTTATTATTAAACTTAAATGGCTCATCTTCATAGAAATCTTTTAAAACTTCTTTCTTTAATATTTCAGTGTGTAATTCTGCAACTCCATTAACACTACTACTTCCAATAATACTTAGGTTAGCCATGTTAATATTATTATTTGATATTATAGACATTCTATTTCTTCTATCAGTATCATTTCTATACTTTTCAGATAGATCTATATTATATCTTCTATTTATCTCTTCTATTATCATATAAATTCTTGGTAACAAATCTCTTACCATACTAGTTTGCCATTTTTCCATAGCTTCTGCCATTATAGTATGATTTGTATAAGATGTAGACTTTTTAGTTATCTCCCAAGCTTCATCCCAACCCAAACCTTCTTCATCCATTAATATTCTCATAAGCTCTGGAACACATAATGCTGGATGAGTATCATTTATATGAATTGCTATCTTTTCATGTATATCCTTAATATTTATTTTATTCTTTTTACATTTTCTTACTATATCTTGTAGTCCTGCACTTACTAAGAAATATTCTTGTTTAAGTCTTAACATTTTCCCTGCATCATTAGAATCATTAGGATATAAAACTTGAGATATTTCTTCTACATAGTATCTATATTTCAAAGCATCATGATAGCTTCCATAACTATTTTTAGCTTCTTTTAATATCGGCTCAAAATCTTTTCTAGGTATATCTGATTTAAATAGTCTTAAAGTATTTATATTCTTATTTTCATATCCTATAATAGGTATATCATATGGAACTGCCATAACTGGAATGTAGTTTTTGTGAATTACTTTTAGCCTATTTTCTTCTTGCACTAATTCTACATTACCACCAAACTTTACTATTAATGCTTTATTTGGCCTAACAGTTTCCCATATATATGAATCTTCTTTTAACCAGTTGTCTGGTACTTCAACTTGATGACCATTTACAAATTTTTGTTCAAATAGTCCATCTCTATATCTTATACCATAACCATGTCCACTTATCCCTATAGATGCCATCGAATCTAAGAAACAGGCTGCTAGTCTACCTAGTCCACCGTTTCCTAGTGCTGGGTCTGATTCTGCATTTATCAATTTATCTAAATCTATACCCATATCATTTAATATAGTTCTAATTTCATCTAATATTCCTAAATTTAGTAAATTAGACTGTAATTGTCTTCCTAATAAAAACTCTATACAAAAATAATAAACTTCTTTTTCTTCTTTAATTCTACTTTCTTTCCATATATCAGCTATATAACGCTTCAATATAGTAACTAATGTATTTAGTAGTTGTTCACTATTGGCCTCTTCTATACTTTGGTTATATAAAAAACCCATCTGTCTTTTAAATTCTTGCTTAAATTCCTCTTTATAAATGAGGGTCAATATTACCAGCTCCTTTATTTCATTGTTATTTCTTTATATGTTTCTAAATATCCTTTAGCTGATTTATCCCAGCTACTATCTGTATTCATTGCACTTTTAATTAAATTATTCCAAGCTTCTTTATCATTTCTATAAACATCTATGGCATATTTAATACAATATAACATCTCATGTGCATTATAATTAGCAAAGCTAAATCCATTACCTTCTCCAGTATATTTATTGTAAGGTATTACAGTATCTTTAAGACCACCTGTCTCTCTTACTATAGGTATTGCTCCATATCTCATAGCTATCAATTGTCCTATTCCACATGGTTCAAATAAAGAAGGCATTAAGAACATATCTGAAGATGCATATATTTGTTGTGCTAAAGCTGAGTCAAAAGTTAATATAGCAGCTACTTTATTTGGATATTTAGATGCATAATAATTTAACATTGACTGATATTGTTCTTCTCCTGTACCTAAAACCACTAGTTGAATATCTTCATCTACTAGTTCTGGCATCATATATGATAGTAAATCTAATCCTTTTTGAGATACTAATCTTGAAACTATACCTATCATAGGTATTTCAGGATTCAATTCTAATCCAAGAATTTTTTGTAACTCTAATTTATTATTTATTTTATTGTCTATAGATTCAACATCATAATTACATACAATATTTTTATCTGTAGATGGATTATTGATTTCATAATCAATTCCATTTACTATTCCCTTTAATTTATGTGAATTAGCTCTAATTAGTCCATCTAAATTTTCGCCATAATACGACGTTTGTATTTCTTGAGAGTAAGTAGGACTTACTGTACTCACTTTATCTGAATAAACTATTCCTGCTTTCATAAAGTTTATTCCACCATAGTATTCTATGTGACCCTCATCTAAGTACCATCTAGGTATAGATAATACATCATCTAGATTTTTATTAGAGAAAACTCCTTGATATTGTAGATTATGTATCGTATACATAGTTTTTATATTTGAGTATCTACTATCATCTTTATAGTTTTCTCTTAATAAAATTGGTATCATTCCTGTATGCCAATCATTTAAATTCATAACATCAGGATAAAAATCTATTTTTTTTAAAGACTCTAATACTGCGTTACTAAAGAATGTAAATCTTTCAGCATCATCTTCATATCCATATAGATAAGCGTACTCACCTTCTCTCTTAAAATAGTACTCATTATCTATAAAGTAAAATTTTATTCCATCTAATTCTAATTCTAGTAATCCACAGTATTGATTTCTCCAAGCTACATTTACATTAAAAACAGAAACCTGTTTCATTTTATCTTTTAAATATTTAGGTATATCAACATACTTAGGCATTATAACTCTTACATCAACGCCTTCTTTTTTTAAAGCTTTAGGAAGTGCATATGATACATCACCTAATCCCCCAGTCTTTGCAAAAGGCCAGCACTCAGCTGTTACAAAAAGAACTTTCACAAACTTATCCCCCTCTATATACTTACATTTTTCTCTA
>JAFOOW010000083.1 GCA_017425305.1 Peptostreptococcaceae bacterium
AATAGCTTGGAAGAATTTAAAAAATGAAATATCTTCTTTTGTTCATCCAAAAAGAGTACAGGTTATTCGTTTAGAAGGAAGAAAAGTAGGTAATGATGTTGTTAAGTCAGTAAATGCTTATTTTGTTTTATATGCATTATTATTTATAGGATCTATGTTTTTAATTTGTATAGAAAATGGGAGTTTTGAGACAAACTTCACGGCAATAGCAGCTACACTTAATAATGTTGGACCAGGTCTTGCTGGCGTTGGACCTATGGAGAACTTTGGTGGATTTAGTCCATTATCAAAATGTGTATTTATGTTTGGTATGCTAGCAGGAAGATTAGAATTAATACCAATGATTATATTATTTTCACCTTGGGTTTGGAAAAATAAACGTAGCAATAAGAAAAAAAGTTTAAAAGAAGCTGTATAAATGTTCTTTAAGTATATTAAAGGATGTGATTAAATGAAGTTTAAAAAAGTAATAATGTCAATTTTAATAAGTTTAATATTTTTACTACCAATAGGCTTATTAGGAATACTAATAAATAAATCAAATAAAGAAAAAACTAACATAACAGTAGTTAATAGTACTGAGCAAAGTGTAAATGTTGATGAAAAAGTAAATATAGCTTTATTTGGATTAGATAGAAGAAGTGAAAATGAAAAAGCTAGATCAGACTCTATAATGTTAGCGAGTATTGATATGAAAAAAAGAAAAATAGAAATAATATCATTACTTAGAGATACATTAGTAGAAATAGAAGGACATGGTAAAGATAAACTAAATCATGCCTATTCTTATGGTGGTCCATCACTTGCTCTTGATACTATAAATAAAAACTTTGACATTGATATAGATAAATATGTAGCTGTAGACTTTTTTAGTTTAGCTAAAATTATAGATATAATAGGTGGAGTAGATATAGAGTTAAGAGACTCAGAAGCTAATGAGATAAATAAAAATCTAGTAGAAATAAATAATATAGAAAACTTGCCTAAAGGTACAGACTACTTAGAAGGTGGAGGTCTTAAAAAACTTAATGGAAGACAAGCTGTTGCTTATTCTAGAATAAGAAATGAAGGCAATGGTGATTATGAAAGAACTCAAAGACAAAGAAAAGTGCTAAAAGCCATTGCTAAAGAGTACTTAAATATGAACTCTGATAAAAAGTTTGAAGCTAGTATGGAGATTATAGGTCAGGTTAGTACTAATATACCTATAAATTACATAAAAGATTTAGCTAATAAGATTACATCTACAGGAAGTTTTACTATAAATCAACATATGATTCCTTATGAAAATAGTTTTGAAACTAAGATAGTAAATAAGATGTGGGTTATAGAAGCAGATATGCCTGCCAATATAAAAGAATTACATAAATACTTAAAATAATTAACCTTATATAAGAATGTAACAAAATTCCTCCTTGAACATATATATACTAATACAAGTATAAGTACAAGGAGGACATTTTTATATGGAGTGGTTTATGGGTTTATCTCCTGTTATACAAGCACTTTTAGGCACATTGTTCACTTGGGGTGTTACAGCTTTAGGTGCTGGTGTAGTGTTATTATTTAAGGAAGTTAATAAAAAAGTACTAGATACAATGCTTGGTTTTGGTGCAGGAGTAATGATAGCTGCTAGTTTCTGGTCTTTATTAAATCCTGCGATAGAGTTATGTGAAGAAATTGGATTGACACCAGCATGGATTTCTCCAGCATTAGGATTTCTTTTAGGAAGCATATTTGTAATAGCTTCAGAGAAATTACTGGATAAATTCTGTTTTAATAAATTATATGAGAGAAATAATTTAAATGATTTAAGAAAAAAGGACTCATTAAAAAGAAGTATATTGTTAGTTATGGCTATTACAATACACAATATACCAGAAGGTTTAGCTGTAGGAGTTGCTTTTGGTGGAGTAATGGCAGGTATAGAAGGAGCAACAGTATATTCAGCTATATTATTAGCAATAGGAATAGGACTACAAAACTTTCCTGAAGGTGCATCAGTATCACTTCCACTTAGAAGGGAGGGATATAGTAGGACTAAGTCTTTCCTAGCAGGCCAAGCATCAGGTATAGTTGAGCCTATAGCAGGTGTACTAGGAGCTATGGCAGCATTAACTATGAGACCAACATTACCTTTCTTATTAGCTTTTGCAGCAGGAGCAATGATAGCTGTAGTTTCATCTGAGCTTATACCAGAAAGTTCAAAGGATAATAAAAATATTGCAGCAATAGGAGTAACTTTAGGTTTTATAGTTATGATGATTTTAGATGTTGCATTAGGATAGAAATAAAATAAAGACGAGTGTCAGTGGGGCACTCGTCTTTTTAAAAAGGAGAAATAAGTATAGTATTTTATAGTACATAATTATGAATTGTATTTAATTATATTAAAATTATTAACAGATTCAAAATATATATACATAAATTAAAAAAATTTTTAAAAAATATGAAATATTTTACTTATAATAAATAAATGTTTAAGGTGTAATATATTTGGAAATATAACTAATAAGATTTTACGCACAAATTTGTAGGAAACTTTATTTTAAAAGCACAAAAAAAGCTATTTTCTATTTTGAAAATAGCTTTTTTATTTAATATTTAATTATTTAGATAAATAGTATTTCTTAACTAATTTTACTATTTCTCTAGCTTCTTCTGCTTGTTTTTTTGGAACCTTAAATGATATAGGTACATTATGATGCATACCATGTTGGTTTACAGCAGTGTTACCATCGACACTTATTTTTATATCAACATCTAAATCAAAAGTAGATGCAGATTCAAATGATATACTTTTTATATTTTTTCCAGGGAAGAACTTGACTTCAACCTTCTTACCACTTAAACCTTGAACATCTAAAGTATATATACCATAGTTTGTTAAGACTATAGAATCTCTTATAAATGTAAATGACATTATAACTTCTTCATCATCTAATAAGTAATCTTCTATTTGATGTTCTATGTTACA
This sequence comes from Peptostreptococcaceae bacterium, assembly GCA_017425305.1. Lineage (GTDB taxonomy): Bacteria > Bacillota > Clostridia > Peptostreptococcales > Peptostreptococcaceae > Paraclostridium. Next base: position 2,978 of record JAFOOW010000083.1, read on the forward strand.
GTTCATACTACCATATCCAGCTATTTTATTAAAAAGTGACATGAATTTCCTCCAATATTATATTAAAAATTTACAATGTAAAGATTATATATTAAGTGAACAATTAATTACAATGAGAAATATTTTACAAAATAGAGAAGTAAATTAAATTAAAGAGTAATTTAATTTTTATATTAACATAATATAGAAGTATTATTATTTATATAAATATAGGGGAGGTAGAATAATATGAAGCCACTAATAGGAATTTTATCAAATATAGCTACAATAAAATCTGGAGCTTTTATTGGATTAGAAAAAGCATTTGTGTGTAATGAATATATAAATGCAGTAGAAAAAAGTGGTGGAGTTCCAATTATGATTCCGACCAATACTAATAAAGAAAACATAAGAAGACAAATAGAAGCCGTTGATGGAATAATAATATCTGGTGGAGGAGATATAAATCCAGTATTATTTCATGAAGAACCTATAGAAAAATCAGGAAACATACATCCAGATAGAGATATATTTGACTTAGAAGCTATAAAAGTAGCTATAGAACTTAATAAACCTATACTAGGAATATGTAGAGGACTTCAAGCTATAAATGTGGCACTAGGAGGTAATATATATCAAGATTTAAGTATGATAAAAAATCATTTTATTAAACATAATCAAGATACTAAAGCTTACTTAGGAACACACTATGTAGATATAAAAGAAAATACTAGATTATATAATATATTAGGTAATAAAGCTTTAGTAAATTCTTATCATCATCAAAGTGCTAAAAACTTAGGAAAAGACTTAGAAGCAGTAGCTTACTCTAGTGATAAAGTTGTAGAAGCTATTGAAAGAAAAGGAGATTTATTTGTAGTAGGAGTGCAGTGGCATCCTGAAATGATGGTAGAAAAAAATGAAAATATGTTAAAATTATTTGAAGTATTTATAGAAGAAAGTAAAAAAACTTACAATAAGTAAAATTAAAGGGTATCATGAAAATAGGATACCCTTTAATTTATTTATAAAAATATTATTTATTATCGTATAAGAAACTTATAATTTCATTAATATCTATTTTTACTCCAACAAAATATACTTCATCATTATTTAATATATAATAAGCAAAGCTATTTCTATCTAATTCTAAAGTATTGTTTTCCTCAATAGTACAAGTACTTGCTTTATAGATTTTATAATTACCTATTTTTTTGTGGAACAACATTTCTCTTTGGAATCTTTTATCTATAACTCTTTTACTCATTTTATAGTATTTTATAAAATCAACTTTATTAAATACCTTATCTTTTATGTATAAACAAGGCACATCAAAGTCATCATTTTTTCCATTAAAAATATCTAACCATAATTTAAAAATTTTACTATCTTTGTTATTGTTTAAAGTAGCTAAACTATTTTCAAAGTCTATAATAGCTAAATCATCACAGCTTAAAATTTCTTCAGTATCATCGCTAAAATGAACTGTAATATCATTTTCTTCTATTAATGTAATAACCCCAAATTTATCAATAGAACCTTTTTTTGTGACAAGAGACCCTATGCGTAAAGTAGGTTCTAGCCAGTATGAATCTTTTAACATATGCTTCATAATAAAATACTTCCTCCTAAAAAATCCTTTTTATATTATATTCACAAACCCTTAAAATATATAGAAAAATAAACAACGATAGATATAATCTACTACATCTATCGTTGTTTATTTGGTGATGATACTTATAAGTAATATAATTATAACACATATAGAAAAAATTTACAATGAACAAGGCTATAGATAGAAGAAATATATCGTTTTTAGTAAAAGATTAATTTTCACTAAAAGTTGTTAATATTCATAATATAGTGAAGCAATCAAATTCTATTATATGGAAATAAATGCTTAAATTATTTTATTTATTGCTATAAATGCCTAGTTTTATGTCAGTTATTGATAATAATAATAATAAATATATAATAGTATTACATATATATTATTGAACAAAAGTTATAAAGTTTAATTTATATTTATTACTTAAAGGAGGGCAACTATGACAAAGATAAACATAGCTATAGTTGGTGCAACAGGAATGGTTGGAAGAACATTCTTAAAGGTTTTAGAAGAAAGAAACTTTCCTATAAATAACCTATATTTATTTTCATCAAAAAAATCAGCAGGTTCAGAAGTAGAGTTTAGAGGGGAAAAATATATAGTAGAAGAACTTAATGAAAATTCATTTGATAAAGATATACAAATAGCTCTTTTCTCAGCGGGGGGAAGTGTTAGTACAAAGTATGCACCTATAGCTGCATCTAAAGGAGTTATAGTTGTAGATAACTCTAGTGCATGGAGAATGAATGAAAACGTTCCACTGGTAGTACCAGAAGTTAACCCAGAAGCTATAAAAGAACATAAGGGAATAATTGCAAATCCAAATTGCTCAACGATACAAGCAATGGTTCCACTTAAACCTTTACATGATAAATATAAGATAAAAAGAATTGTTTACTCAACATACCAAGCAGTATCTGGTTCAGGAGTAAAGGGAACTAAGGACCTGGAAAATGGTATAAAAGGTTTACCAAACTCTTTCTATCCACATCCTATAGCATACAACTGCTTACCACACATAGATGTGTTTATGGATAATGGATATACTAAAGAAGAAATGAAAATGATAAATGAAACTATGAAGATATTAAATGATTATAATTTAAAAATAACAGCTACTACAGTTAGAGTACCTGTTACAAATGGTCATAGTGAAAGTATAAATTTAGAGTTTGAAAATGAAGTAGATGTAAATGATGTTAAAGAATTATTAGCAAATTCTGAAGGTGTAGTTTTAATAGATAATCCTTCAAATAATGAGTATCCTACAGCTTTTGAAACAAGTGGAAGAGATGAAGTATTTGTAGGAAGAATAAGAAAAGACTTTAGTGTTGATAATGGAATAAATATGTGGGTTGTAGCCGACAATATAAGAAAAGGTGCGGCGACTAATGCAGTACAAATAGCAGAGTATATTGTAAAAAATAACTTAGTTTAATAAATGGAGGGATGTAAAATGTTATTTAAAGGTTCAGGGGTTGCTTTAGTTACGCCTTTTAATGAAAATGGAGTTAACTTTGATAAATTAGGAGAAGTAATAGAATATCATATAGAAAATAAAACAGATGCAATAATAGTTTGTGGTACTACTGGAGAAGCTACTACAATGTCTGATGAAGAAAAATTAGCTGTTATAAAATATACAGTTGAAAAAGTCAATAAGAGAATACCTGTAATAGCAGGAACTGGTTCAAATGATACTATGCACTCTGTTCATTTAAGTCAAGAAGCAGAAAAATTAGGAGCAGATGGGTTATTAGTTATAACTCCATACTACAATAAAGCTAATATTAGAGGTTTAAGACTTCACTTTGAAACAATAGCAAAATCGACTAAACTTCCTATAATATTATACAATGTTCCAGGAAGAACTAATATGAATATGAAGCCAAGTTTTGTAGCAGAACTTGCAGAAATAGAAAATATAGTTGCCATAAAAGAAGCTAGTGGAGATTTAGCTCAAGTTGCTGAATTAGCTAGATTACTACCTGAGGACTTTGCTATATATTCAGGAAATGATGATTCTATACTTCCTTTACTATCATTAGGTGGAGTAGGTGTAATATCTGTCGTTGCTAATATATGTCCAAAGGATACTCATGATATAGTAGCGAAATTCTTATCTGGTGATATAGAAGGTTCTAGAAAATTACAATTAGATATGAAATCTTTAATAGATTCATTATTTATAGAAGTTAACCCAATACCAGTAAAAACAGCTATGAACTTATTAGGATTTGAAATGGGCGATTTAAGATTACCTTTAGCTCCTATGGATGAAAAGAACCTAGAAGTATTAAAGAAAGAATTAGTTAATTATGGATTTAGCTTATAGGAGGTAAACTATGATAAAGGTTATAGTAAATGGTGCATTAGGTAAGATGGGGAAAGTTCTTACTAGATGTGTCAAAGAAGATAAAGATTTAGAATTAGTTTGTGGAGCTTCACTTCCAACAGGTGAAACTACTGATTATAAGCTATACACTAATATGGTAGATATAGAAGAAAGTGCAGATGTTATAATAGATTTTTCACACTTCTCAGCACTTGATGATGTTTTAGCTTATGCAACTAAGTCAAAAACTGCTTTAGTAATTGCAACTACTGGATTTACTAAAGAACAATTAGAGAAAATAAAAGAAGCTTCTAAGATAATACCTATATTCCATTCTTCAAATATGTCTCTTGGAGTAAATATAGTGCTTAAGTTAGTAAAAGAGGCTGCAAAAGCTTTAAAAGGCTTTGATATAGAAGTAATAGAAAAGCATCATAACAAAAAAGTTGATGCACCAAGTGGTACAGCTATAATGATAGCTAATGCTATGAAAGAAGTTTTACCTGAAGCTACTTATAACTATGGTAGACATGGAAGAGATGCTAAGAGAGTAGAAGGTGAAATAGGAATCCACGCTATAAGAGGTGGAACTATAGTTGGAGAACATGAAGCTATATTTGCAGGTTTAGATGAAGAAGTTATGATAAGCCATAGAGCTCAATCTAAAGATATATTTGCAAATGGAGCAATAGCAGCTGCTAAGTATTTAGTTGGAAAAGAAGCAGGATATTATAATATGGACGATATGTTAAGATAATTAGGGAGGATACATATGATAAATTTAAATGATGCATACGAAATAGCAAGATATATAAAGCAAGTTGAGAAGAAAACGCCTGTTAAGGTATATGTAAACGGAGATTTACAAGCTAAGTCTACTGAAAACTATAAAGTATTTGGAAACAATGGTTCATTTACTATAATAGGAGACTATGAAGCTATAAAGCATGTATTAGAAGTAGAGAAGGACCATTTAGAAGATATACACATGGAATATGATAGAAGAAACTCTGCAATACCTTTATACAATTACCTTCATGAACATGCAAGAATAGAGCCAGGTGCTTATATAAGAGATATGGTTACTATAGGTAAAAATGCAGTAGTAATGATGGGAGCAGTAGTTAATATAGGGGCAGTTGTTGGTGAAGGCTCAATGGTAGATATGAATGCTGTTATAGGAGCTAGAGGTACATTAGGTAAAAATGTTCACCTTGGAGCAGGAGCAGTAGTAGCAGGTGTTTTAGAACCACCTTCAGCAGATCCAGTTATAATAGAAGATGATGTTATGATAGGAGCTAATGCTGTTATACTTGAGGGAGTTAGAATAGGTAAGGGAGCAGTTGTAGCAGCAGGTGCTGTTGTAACTCAAAATGTTCCAGAAGGTGCAGTTGTTGCAGGTTCTCCGGCTAAAGTAATAAAGATGAAGGATGAAAAAACTGCAGATAAAACTAGATTAATGGATGATTTAAGAGATTTAGATTAATTTAAGATATAAATTAAAAGCTTTAAGTATAGGGTATTAGCTTTATATTTAAAGCTTTTTTATATGTTAAATATAGTGAATTATCTTTGTATTAATTAAATTTTAAAAAAATAAAAAAATTTATATAAATTAATATGAAAAATTGATGCAAGATTAGATAAAATTTCATCAAAAAATTCATATTAATGGATTTATAATATAAATGGGAAATAAAGGTATTACAATGATTTTAATATATATGAATTTATGATTAAAAGAGAAAAATGATTGTATACAATATTATTATTTAATTATCTGAAAATTAATACAAATAATTGGAAAATTTTAAAATGAATGATATATAACAAAAGTTGACAACGATTTCCTGGATTGTATAATAATAAGTGTAATTATAATTATTACAAGAAAAAATTTATTGGGGGGTAAATTTTAATGTCTGATCAAAACAGAAATTTAACATGGCGAAATATAGCCCTTATGGGATTTGTCATGGTATGGGGATTTGGTAACGTAGTTAATAACTTTGCTAACCAAGGGTTAACAGTTGTATTCTCATGGATATTCATGATAGGTTTATACTTCGTACCGTATGCATTAATGGTTGGAGAGTTAGGATCTGCATTTAAGGATTCTAAAGGTGGGGTTTCAGCTTGGATAAAGTCAACTACTACACCAATGCTTGCCTTTATGGCAGGATGGACATATTGGGTTGTTCACGTTCCTTACTTAGCTCAAAAGCCACAAGCTTTATTAATAGCACTATCTTGGGCGATTAGTCCATCAGGGGAATTAGCAGGAACAATAAAAGCATTAAATCCAATAATATTACAATCTATAGTACTTGCAGTATTCTTAGTATTATTATACTTATCTACTAAAGGGGTTAAAGTATTAAAGACTGTAGGTAATATAGCAGGAACATCGATGTTTGCCATGTCTATATTATTTATAATATTAGGATTAGCAGCTCCTGCAATAACAGGACAAGTTGCAACACCAAATATAACAGCAAAAACATTTGTACCTAAGTTTGACTTTGCATATTTAACAACATTATCAATGTTAGTATTTGCAGTTGGTGGATGTGAAAAGATATCACCATATGTAAATAATACTAAAAATCCAACTAAGAACTTCCCTAAAGGAATGTTAGTTTTAGCTGGAATGGTTGCAGTATGTGCACTTTTAGGTTCTATAGCGATGGGTATGATGTTTAACTCAAATGCTATACCAGAAGATTTATTAATGAATGGTCAATACTATGCATTCCAATTACTTGGAGAACATTTTGGAGTAGGCAACATATTTGTTATAGTATACGCTCTAGCAAATACAGCTGCTCAATTATCTGCAGTAGTATTCTCAATAGATGCACCACTTAAGGTATTCTTAGGAGATGCAGATGAAAGATTCGTACCTAAGACATTAACTAAAACTAATAAAAATGGTGTATTAGTTAACGGATACTTAATGACTGCCATATTAGTTTCTATATTAATAATAGTTCCTGCTTTAGGAATAGGTAACACTAACGAATTATTCAATATGTTACTTAAGTTAAACTCAGTAGTTATGCCAATGAGATACTTATGGGTATTCTTAGCATACATGATGCTTAAAAAATCTGCTAATAAGTTTAAAACAGAGTACAAGTTTGTAAAGAGTGAAAAACTAGGATTTATGATAGGATTATGGTGTTTCGCATTTACAGCATTTGCTTGTATAATGGGTATGTTCCCTGCAAACTTAGAAGCATTTAGCTCAGAGTGGATATTCACAGTAGCATTAAATGTAATGACTCCTGTAGTATTCATGGGTATAGGTTTAATATTACCGATATTAGCTAAAAAGGATAATAAAGAAGCTGATTCAAAAACTGTTATTACTAATTAATAAAAAAGAACTGATATAAAGCTTAGGCTTTAATATCAGTTCTTTTTTATTAATTAATAATAGTAGTTAAGCTTTCATTAAACTTTAATTGAATAACATACATCAATACTGGAACAT
>JAFOOW010000084.1 GCA_017425305.1 Peptostreptococcaceae bacterium
TATTAAAAGTAATAGTAATGGCTATTATTGGTGGATGTATAGGATATATAACTAATAAATTAGCAATAAAGTTAATATTCAGGCCTATAAATCCTATAAAAATACCTATATTAAATATAGAAATATTAGGATTAATACCAAAGAGAAAAAAAGAAATAGCTAAAAATATTGGAGATATAATACAAAGAGAATTTATCTCTGTAGATGAGATACTAGAAAACATAATTGATGAAAATGATAAAGCAAGAATTGTAACATATATAAAAGGTAAGGTTAGAATTATAATAGAAGAAAGAGCAATACTAATACCATCACCAATAAGACAGATGTTACAAGGGTATATAGAAAATATAGTAGAAGAAGAATTTAGTAAATACATAAATGAATTAAGTAAAGATATCGTACATAAAGCTCAAGATAGAATAAATATACAAGAAATTGTAGAAAATAAAATAAATGAGTTAGACCTATATGAATTAGAAAATATAATTCTTAGTATAGCGGAAAAAGAACTAAAACATATTGAAGTATTAGGTCTAATACTAGGATTTTTAATAGGTATAGTACAGGGAATACTTACTATATTTATATAACATTCTTATTGCTAGAAAATATAGGGTCTGATATAATTATAGATAATATAATAATTATTTAGCTAAGAAGAGGAAAAGTAGAATAGATACAGTTTTTCAGAGAGGATGTATCGAGGCTGAAAATACATCTAAAATATGACTATTTGAAAACTACCTTGGAGCTGAGTTTAGTAGCGTATTATACGTAAAAGTGCTCGGTTGACTACCTTATAGTCATCAAGAGGGTATTATATACCAACTTGGGTGGAACCGCGAATTATAACTCGTCCCATGATTTTTTCATGGAACGAGTTTTTTATTTTAAATTTATTAAGGAGGTAAATAAATGATAAAAGTTACTTTAAAAGATGGATCTGTGAAGGAGTACGCTAAAGGTACTACTGTTATGGATATAGCTAAATCAATAAGTGAAGGTTTAGCAAGAAGCATAGTTGCTGCATCTGTTAACGGAGAAGTTGTGGGGTTAAACTATGAAGTTAATGAAGATTGCGAATTAAGTTTATTTAAATTTGAAGATGAAGAAGGAAAAGATGTATTCAGACATACATCTGCACATATGCTAGCTCAGGCTATAAAAAGATTATACCCAGATGCTAAGTTTGCAATAGGTCCAAGCATAGATAATGGATTCTACTATGATATAGATTTAGAGCATAGATTAACAGCTGAAGATTTAGTTAAATTAGAAGCTGAAATGAAAAAGATAGCAAAAGAAGATGCTACTATAGAAAGATTTGAATTATCTAAGGAAGATGCTTTAGCATGGGCTAAAGAAAATGGAGAAATATATAAAACTGAACTTATAGAAGAATTACCAGAAGGAGAAGTAATATCTTTCTATAAGCAAGGTGAATTTACAGATTTATGTAGAGGACCACACTTACCATCAACAAAGAAAGTTAAAGCTGTTAAGTTACTAAGTGTAGCAGGAGCTTACTGGCGTGGAGATGAAAAGAATAAGATGCTACAAAGAATATATGGAGTATCTTTCGAAAAGAATAAAGATTTAGAAGCTCACTTACACATGTTAGAAGAAGCTAAGAAGAGAGACCATAGAAAATTAGGTAGAGAATTAGAATTATTCTTTATACCTGAAGAAGGTCCAGGATTCCCATTATTCTTACCAAGAGGTATGGAACTTAAGAATGAATTATTAAAGTTCTGGAGAGAATTACACAGAGAAGATGGGTATGTTGAAATAGAAACTCCAATAATATTAAATCAAAAACTATGGGAGACTTCAGGACACTGGTATCACTACAAAGAAAATATGTACACTGTAGATATAGATGAACAACAATTCGCTATAAAGCCAATGAACTGCCCAGGAGGAATGTTATTCTACAATTCTAAGCAACATTCTTACAAGGAATTACCAATAAGAGCTGCTGAATTAGGTAGAGTTCATAGACATGAATTATCAGGAGCTTTACACGGATTAATGAGAGTTAGAGCTTTTACTCAAGATGATGCGCATATATTCATGCTACCTAGCCAAATAAAAGATGAAATAAAAGGTGTAATATCATTAATAGATAAAGTTTACTCTACATTTGGATTCGAGTATCACTTAGAATTATCAACTAGACCAGAGTCTTCAATAGGTACAGATGAAGAGTGGGAAGTTGCTGAAAATGGATTAAGAGAAGCATTAGAAGAATTAAACTTACCATATAAGTTAAATGAAGGTGACGGAGCATTCTACGGACCTAAGATAGACTTCCACTTAAGAGACTGCATAGGAAGAACATGGCAATGTGGAACTATACAATTAGATATGCAATTACCTCAAAGATTTGATGTTAGCTATATAGGTGAAGATGGTGAAAAGCATAGACCTGTAATGATCCATAGAGTTGCATTCGGAAGTATAGAAAGATTCATAGGTATATTAATAGAGCATTATGCTGGTAAATTCCCAACTTGGATAGCACCAGTTCAAGCTAAGATACTACTTGTATCTGATAGATTCAAAGAATATGCTGAAGAAGTTAAGAAAGCATTATTTGATAAAGGTATAAGAGTTGAGCTTGATGATAGAGCTGAAAAGATAGGATATAAGATAAGAGAAGCGCAACTTCAAAAGGTACCATACATGTTAATAGTTGGTGAAAAAGAAGTTAATGAAAAGAAAGTATCTGTAAGATCAAGAGATAATGGAGAAATGGGGGCTATAGAAGTAGAAGAATTTATAGCTAACGTTTTAAAAGAAGTAGAAGAAAGAACTAATGTTATACAAGCATAGTTTATAATAAAAAATAGCTGTCTATAGTAGACAGCTATTTTTATATAACTTCTTTTTTGATTATATCTTTTAACTCATCATGTGTAAGAGTTTCTTTTTCATATAAGTGTTGAGAAACTAAATGAAGATCATTTAAATTATTATTTAATATATTAAGTGTTTCTTCATAGCAACTTTGGATTATACTATTTGCTTCCTCTTGAACTTTTTTAGATAAGAAGTTTTTCTGAGTATTATCTATTGTCATAAATCCTAAGTTACTCATACCATAATCACAAACCATTTGGGTAGCTATATCAGTAACTTTCTTCAAGTCATCTTTAGCACCAGTAGATTTGTGTCCAAATATAATTTCTTCAGCAGCTTTACCTGCAAGTAATATTTTTATTTTTCCTACTAATTCTTCCTTAGTATATATATATCTATCTTCATCAGGAAGTTGAAGTACATATCCTAAGGCTTGTCCTCTAGGTATTATAGATATTTTTTGAATAGGATTTATTCCTAATGTATTACTTACTAAAGCATGTCCAGCTTCATGATATGAAACTATTTTCTTTTCTCTTTCTATTAACTTAGAGTTTTTAGACTCAAGACCTGCTACAACTCTTTCTATTGCTTTATCAAAGTGAAGATCAGTTATAATATCGCTATTTTCTCTAACTGCAAATATAGCAGCTTCATTAGCAATATTTGCAAGATGAGCACCATTAAAACCATGAGTTTTTTTAGCTAGCAATTCTAAATTAACACTAGAATCAAGTGGCTTATTTTTAGTATGAACCTTTAATATCTCAAGTCTAGTAGCATAATTAGGGTCACCTATATGAACATGTCTATCAAATCTTCCAGGTCTAAGTAAAGCATCATCTAATAAATCTAATCTATTTGTAGAAGCTATTATAAGTATATTTGAATCTTTATTGAAACCATCCATTTCAACAAGAAGTTGATTTAATGTTTGGTCTTTTTCGTTATTACTTTCAAGATGTCTCTTAGCACCTATTGCATCTATTTCATCAATGAATATTATACTTGGAGCATCTTTTCTAGCTTTTTCAAATAAAGTTCTTACTCTTTTTGCACCTACACCAACATACTTTTCAACAAATTCAGATCCAGTAACGTTAAAGAAAGATGCATTAGTTTCTCCAGCTACGGCTGAAGCAAGTAAAGTTTTACCTGTACCAGGAGGTCCATAGAATAATACACCCTTAGGAATTTTTGCTCCCATTTTTTTATACTTCTCTGGATTTTTCATAAAGTCTACTATTTCAAATAGTTCTTCTTTAACTTCTTCAAGTCCGGCTACATCTACAAATGTTGTTTTTGGTTTAGTAGAATCCGATCCTTCTGAAGGAGTTTCTTTTTCCAACTTAGTTTGAGCAAAAGCAGGAACGGGTTTGTTAATTTTCTTAAAAAAGTTTTCTAACATTTTCATAGTAAACACCTCAGATAATAAAATTGTTGTTACTACATAAATTTTCCGTTTTGATAAAATAATATTATTCTAAAAATACTATTATTAAAAAAACTCCTAAATTTAGATTTAAATTCCTATATAGATTAAAGTATAACCATAAATAAAATAATTAATTATTAAAA
>JAFOOW010000085.1 GCA_017425305.1 Peptostreptococcaceae bacterium
GCTATAGTTGAAAAGGTACCAGCTCCACAAGGAGATGCTAATGCTCCTTTAAAGGCTTTAATATTCGACTCATATTATGATGCCTATAAAGGTGTTGTGGCTTATGTTAGAGTATATGAAGGTACTGTTAAAAAGGGTATGACTATAAAAATGATGAACACTAACAAAAAGTTTGAAGTAACAGAAGTTGGTGTTATGGCTCCAGGACAAAGAGAACTAGATGAACTAAGTGCTGGAGATGTTGGATATATAGCAGCAAGTATAAAAGATATAAGAAGTTGTAGCGTTGGGGATACAATAACTGATGCTAATAATCCTACAGAAGAGCCTCTTCCAGGATATAAAAAAGCAACTCCTATGGTTTACTGTGGTATATATCCAGGTGAAGGAGAAAAATATGAAAACGTAAGAGATGCTCTTGAAAAACTTCAAGTAAATGATGCAGCTCTTGAGTTTGAGGCTGAAAGTTCAGCAGCATTAGGATTTGGATTTAGATGTGGATTCTTAGGTCTTTTACATATGGAAATAATCCAAGAAAGATTAGAAAGAGAATTCGACTTAAACATAATAACAACAGCCCCATCTGTTATATATAGAGTAACTAAGACTGATGGTGAAATAGTAATGGTACAAAATCCTGCTAACTTACCAGAACGTGATGAAATACAAATGATAGAAGAACCAATGGTAAAAGGAGATATAATTGTACCTAAGGATTATGTTGGTACTGTTATGGAACTTTACCAAGAAAGACGTGGAGAGATGATCACTATGGAATACATAGATGAAAAGAGAGTTATGCTTCACTATGACCTTCCACTAAATGAAGTTGTATATGATTTCTTCGATGCATTAAAATCTAGAACAAGAGGATATGGATCATTAGACTATGAATTAAAAGGATATGTTCCATCTAAACTTGTTAAACTTGATATACTTATAAATAAAGAACAAGTTGATGCACTTAGCTTTATAGTTCACGAAAGTAGAGCTTATCCAAGAGGTAAGGCTATGTGTGAAAAGTTAAAAGGTGAAATACCAAGACACCAATTTGCAGTACCTATACAAGCTGCAGTTGGAAATAAGGTAGTAGCTAGAGAAACTATAAGTGCTCTTAGAAAAGACGTTCTTGCTAAATGTTACGGAGGGGATATCTCTCGTAAGAAGAAACTTCTTGAAAAACAAAAAGAAGGTAAGAAACGTATGAGACAAATAGGTTCAGTTGAAGTACCTCAAAAGGCATTCATGTCAGTATTAAAATTAGATAGTTAATATCTATTTAGAAGCAGACTAATAAAGATAAATTTATTAGTCTGTTTTTGTTTATAAATGCGTGAATTTCAATAATTTTCAGAAATATTATACGATAATTTTTTTAATTTAATAATTAATAAAAAAATGATTTAAATAAGGTATAAGCTTTAAAAAATAAGCTTTTATAAGCAAAAAAAATAAATATAAAAAAAATTGTCGAAATGTATTGTTATTTCTATTGAAATGTAGTAATATTTATCTCGGACATTTTAAAAACAAAAAAACAATTAGGAGGCTAAAGAAATGAGCAAAGAACTTAAAAAAACTTTAGGTCTTTCAGCAGCTTTATCTACAGTTGTAGGAATGGTTATAGGTGGAGGGGTATTCTTTAAACCTCAAGCTATATACTCAGCAACTGGTGGAGCACCTGGACTAGGAATGTTAGCTTGGGTTATAGCAGGATTTATAACTATAGCAGCAGGACTTACAGCAGCTGAAATATCTGCAGCAATCCCTAAAACTGGTGGGATGATGGTATATATAAAAGAAATATACGGAGATAGACTAGGATTCTTAACAGGGTGGATGCAAACGGTATTATTCTTCCCAGGAACTGCAGCAGCATTAGCAGTTATATTTGCACAACAAGTAGCAGTATTATTTGGTCAAAGTGATCAAAATATGACAGTAGTACTTCCAATAGCAATCATAGTAATATTATTCTTAGCAGTATTAAATACTGTTGGATCTAAATTAGGTGGTACTATACAAACAATAGCAACTATATGTAAATTAATACCATTAGTTATAATAATGATATTTGGTTTCATATTAGGTGGAGGAGATAACTCAATAACTACTCCATTAGTAGCTCCTGGTATATCTGTAGGAACTGCATTAGGACAAGTATTAATAGCAGCTTTATTCGCTTATGATGGATGGATAAACGTTGGTGCTATAGCTGGGGAAATGAAAAACCCAGGAAAAGATTTACCTAAAGCTATAGTTGGTGGATTATCTATGGTAATGGCTGTTTATTTAGTAATAAACTTAGCTTACTTATGGGTAGCTCCAGCAAGTGAATTAGCACAAGCAAGTGCTCCAGCAGCAGTAGTTGCAACTAAGATATTTGGACCAATGGGTGGTAAATTCATAACTGTTGGTATATTAATATCAGTATTCGGTGGATTAAATGGATACTTATTAACAGGACCAAGAATACCTTATACATTAGCTTGTGAAGGTAAATTACCAGCTAGCAAAATGTTAGCTAAGTTAAACAAAGGTGGAGTTCCTTCTAACTCAACATTCTTAATAGCAATATTAGCTTGTTTATATGCGTTAACAGGACAATTCAACTTATTAACTGACTTAACAGTATTCATAATATGGGTATTCTACGTATTAACATTCGTAGGTGTATTCAAATTAAGAAAAGATCAACCAAACTTAGAAAGACCATACAGAGTACCTTTATACCCTGTAATACCATTAATAGCTATAGTTGGTGGATTATTCGTTATAGTTAACCAATTATTAAGCGCTACTGGTATAGCAGTTGCTGGTTTAGTTGTTACAGCTATAGGATTACCAGTATACTCAGCAATGTCTAAGAAAAATAACTAATATTTATATATAAAAGATGTTATCTTCGGATAACATCTTTTTTTGTTTATATGTTAAGTTTTATCATAAACTAGGTATAATAATAAAAGTAATATTAAATATATATAAGGAGATACTATGTTAGGATTATATATACACGTACCATTTTGTGTACAAAAATGTAACTATTGTGACTTTAACTCCTTTAAAATTAAAGGAAATGATAAAAAAGAATACTTAAATGCTATTGAAAAAGAAATGAAGCTTTATAGTGATGAGTTTAAAAATAAACAATTTGATAGTGTATTTTTTGGTGGAGGAACACCAAGCATTTTAAATATAGAAGAACTAAAAAGACTAGTAGGTTCTGTATTTAAAAATTTTAATATCAAAGAAACTGCAGAAGTTAGTATGGAATGTAACCCTGGAACTATAAATAAAGAAAAGTTAATACATATGAAAGAATTAGGAATAAATAGACTTAGTATAGGTTTACAAGCAATTCAAAATCATCATTTAAAATATATAGGTAGAATACATTCTTATGAAGAATTTGAGAAAAACTATTTAGAAGCTAAAGAAGTTGGATTTGATAATATAAATATAGATTTAATGTATGCACTTCCAAATCATAAAAAAGAAGAGTGGAAAGAAAGTTTAGATAAAATAATTAGTTTAAATCCATCTCATATATCAGCATATTCTCTTATTTTAGAAGAAGGTATTAAACTACACGAAATGTATGATAATGAAGAATTTAGTTTATTAGATGAAGATACAGATATAGAAATGTATAACTATACTATAAATAAATTAAAGGAAAATGGATATAATCAATATGAAATATCTAATTATTCTAAGGAATATAAAGAGTGTAAACATAATATTATTTATTGGAAATGTGATAATTACTTAGGGCTAGGTCCAGGAGCATCTGGATATATAGGTGATATTAGATACAATAATATAAGTGATTTAAATGAATACAATCATAAGATTTCGCAAAATATAAAACCTATAGAGGAAGAAACTATATTAAGTGAAAAAGATAAAATAGAAGAATTTATTTTTATGGGGCTTAGAATGAATGAAGGGATAAGCTTAAAAGTATTTAAAGAAAGATTTAATATAAGTATAGAAGATATATATAAAGAACCTATTGAAAAATTAATAGCTAGTAAATTATTAGAATTAGATAAAGATAATTTAAAGTTAACTCAAAAAGGCAGAGAAATTTCTAATACAGTATTTATAGAATTCATAAATTAATATTAAAACTATTGACAAATATATATAAAAGTCATATATTATAAATATAAACTTTTAGCACTCCTAGAAAATGAGTGCTAATAAAGAGGAGGATTAAACAATATGGAATTAACAGAAAGAAAATTAAATATCCTCAAAGCTATAGTTAAAGATTACATAGAGACTGCAGAAGCGGTAGGCTCTAGAACTATTTCTAAGAAGTATAACTTAGGAGTTAGTGCAGCGACTATAAGAAATGAAATGGCAGACTTAGAGGAATTAGGATATTTAATTCAACCACATACCTCCTCAGGTAGGGTTCCTTCTGAAAAGGGTTATAAGCTTTACGTCGATTCATTAATGAATGGTAGTGAATTAAATGATATAGAGAAACACTTAATAGAAGAAACGATACAAAACAATATGAATTATATGAAAGATATGATACATGAAACATCAAAGTTAATATCAAAGTTAACTAATTACACTACTATAGCTGTAACAAAGAATGTATCTAATCAAAGTAATATAAAACATATACAATTAGTTGGATTAGATACTAAAACTATTGTTTTAGTTATTGTTACTGATAAAGGCGATATAAAGAATACTAATCTTATGGCTAATATGACTATAGATCAATCTAAGTTGAATATCATTTCTGATAATCTGACAAAGAAACTTTCAGGTAAGTCTATTACAGAAATCGATGAAGACTTTTTAAATTATATTAAATATGAAATAAGTGAAAGCTCACTATTTATAGATGAGTTAGTAGATGCATTAAACTTCCATATAGAAGAAAATGATACTTCAATGTCATTAAGTGGAACAACAAATATATTTAATTATCCTGAATTTAGTGATGTTTTAAGAGCTAAAACCTTTTTAAATATGTTAGAAGAAAAAGAAAACATATCAAATATGTTAAAATCAAAGGGAATTCAAAAGGAAAATTTAAATATAATAATAGGCAGTGATAATGAATGTGAAGTTGCTAAGGATTGTAGTATTATAACTGCAACCTACAATATAGATAAAGATGTAGTAGGTAAGATAAGTTTAATAGGTCCAACTAGAATGGATTATGCAAAAGTATACTCTATACTTAATTATATGGGACTACTACTGAATAAAAAATAAAGTTAAGGGGTGTACATCTTGGAAGAAAAGAATATACAAGAAGAGTTAAATGAAGAAATTGAGTTAACTGAAGAAGTTACAGAAGAAACTCAAGAAGAAGCTAATGAAGAAGTTCAAGAAGTAGATGAAAGAGATTTAAAAATAGAAGAGCTTACAGACTCACTTCAAAGACTTCAAGCTGAATATGCTAACTACAGAAGAAGAACTCAACAAGAAAAAGAAACTATAGGTGTCTTTGCAAATGAGAAGATATTAAATGAGTTAATACCAGTTGTAGATAGTATGGAAAGAGCATTAGAAGCTTGTACAGATAAAGAAGACACTATGTATAAAGGTATAGACCTTGTATATAAACAATTAACAGCTACATTTGAAAAATTTGGTTTACAAGAAATAGAAGCTGAAAATGCAGATTTTGATCCAAATCTACACTTAGCAGTTATGCAAGAAGCTGTAGATGGAGTAGAAGCAAATAAAGTTGTTATGGTATTACAAAAAGGATATAAGTTAAATACAAAGGTATTAAGACCAAGCATGGTTAAAGTATCTTGTTAATATAATATAAACTTTAAAATTAAAATAATAAAATTTATATAGAATTCAAGGAGGAAACTAAAATGGGAAAAATAATAGGTATAGATTTAGGAACAACTAACTCATGTGTTGCAGTTTTAGAAGGTGGAGAACCTCAAGTAATAGCAAATGCTGAAGGTATGAGAACTACTCCATCAGTAGTAGCATTCACTAAAGATGGAGAAAGAATAGTAGGGGAGCCTGCAAAAAGACAAGCTGTTACAAATGCAGATAAAACAATAATATCTATAAAGACTCATATGGGAACTGATTACAAAGTTAATATAGATGGTAAAGGATATACTCCTCAAGAAATATCAGCTATAACATTACAAAAATTAAAAGCTGATGCTGAAGCTTACTTAGGGCAACCTGTAACTGAAGCTGTTATAACAGTTCCAGCATACTTCACAGATGCTCAAAGACAAGCTACTAAAGATGCAGGTAGAATAGCTGGATTAGATGTTAAGAGAATAATAAACGAGCCAACTGCTGCTGCACTTGCTTATGGTATGGATAAATTAGACCAAGAAAAGAAAATATTAGTATTTGACTTAGGTGGAGGAACATTCGACGTTTCTGTACTTGAAATAGGAGATGGAACTTTCGAAGTTTTAGCTACTGCTGGTAACAACAGATTAGGTGGAGATGACTTCGACCAAGTTATAATAGATTACTTAGCTGAAGAATTCAAAAAGGCTGAGGGTGTAGATTTAAGAAATGATAAAATGGCTCTTCAAAGATTAAAAGAAGCTGCAGAAAAGGCTAAGAAAGAATTATCTTCAACTATGTCTACAAACATAAACTTACCTTTCATAACAGCTACAGCTGAAGGACCAAAGCATATGAACATAGACTTATC
Organism: Peptostreptococcaceae bacterium; assembly: GCA_017425305.1. Lineage (GTDB taxonomy): Bacteria > Bacillota > Clostridia > Peptostreptococcales > Peptostreptococcaceae > Paraclostridium. The sequence continues at coordinate 6,686 of JAFOOW010000085.1, forward strand.
AAGAGCTAAGTTTGATGAATTAACTGCTCACTTAGTTGAAAAGACTATGGAACCAACTAGAAGAGCATTACAAGATGCAGGATTATCAACTTCTGATATAAATGATGTATTATTAGTAGGTGGATCTACAAGAATACCAGCTGTTCAAGAAGCTGTTAAGAAATTTATAGGAAGAGAACCTCACAAAGGTATAAACCCAGATGAATGTGTTGCTGCTGGTGCTGCTATACAAGCTGGAGTTTTAGCTGGAGATGTTAAAGACTTATTATTATTAGATGTTACTCCATTATCTTTAGGAATAGAAACTATGGGTAACGTAATGACTAAGATAATAGAAAGAAATACTACAATACCAACTAAGAAATCTCAAGTATTCTCAACTGCTGCAGATAACCAAACTGCTGTTGATATACATGTTCTTCAAGGTGAAAGAAGTATGTCTTACGACAATACTACTTTAGGTAGATTCCAATTAACAGATATACCACCAGCTCCAAGAGGAATACCTCAAATAGAAGTTACTTTTGATATAGATGCTAACGGTATAGTTCACGTTACAGCTAAAGATTTAGGAACTGGAAAAGAACAAAAAGTTACTATAACTTCAGGAACTAACTTAAGTGAAGAAGAAATACAAGCAAAAGTAAAAGAAGCTGAAATGAATGCTGAAGCAGATAAGAAGAAGAAAGATAAAATAGAAGCTGTTAATCAAACAGAAGCTACTATATACCAAATGGAAAAAACTTTAAGTGAAGCTGGAGATAAAGTAGATGCAGCTGCTAAGAGTGAAGTAGAAGCTGAAATAGCTAAGTTAAAAGAATTAAAAGCTAAAGAAGATGTTACAGCTGAAGAATTAAATAAAGCTTTAGAAGATTTAAACAACAAGTTCCACAAAATAGCTGAAGCTATGTACCAACAAGCTGCTCAAGAGCAACAAGCACAAGGTGGAGCTCAACAAGAAACTAAACAAGATGACAATGTAGTAGATGCTGATTTCAGAGAAGTAGATGAACAAAATTAGTATTTAAAAATTATTGTTACTTGTATATAATAAATAATATAAGTAATAAGTAAGTTAATAATAGCTTGTAGTCATCTACAAGCTATTATTATGTATTATAAAGGTGGTGGAAAGCGTGGCTAAAAGAGACTATTATGAGGTGTTGGGTGTAGATAAAGGTGCTGACGCTCAAACATTAAAAAAGGCATATAGAAAACTTGCAATGCAATATCATCCAGATAGAAATCCGGATAATCCAGAAGCAGAAGCTAAGTTTAAAGAAATAAATGAAGCATATGAAGTATTATCAGATGATACTAAGAGAGCTAACTATGATCAATTCGGACATGATGGTCCACAAGGCTTTGGAGGATCTGGAGGATTTGGTGGTTTCGGCGGCTTCGGTGGCGGAGGCGTTGAAGACATCTTTGACATGTTTGGTGATATGTTTGGTGGAGGTTTTGGAGGATCTTCAAGACCTAGAAGAAGAGGTCCAGAACGTGGGGCTGATATAAGACAAGATATAACTATAACATTTGAAGAAGCTGCATTTGGTGTTAAAAAATCTATAAAGATAAATAGAACAGAAGAATGTAGTGAATGTAATGGAAGTGGAGCTAAGTCTGGAACTTCTAAGAAAACTTGTCCTACATGTAATGGAGCTGGAGAAGTTAGAACAGCTCAAAGAACTCCATTTGGTAATATAATGAGTACAAGAGTATGTTCAACATGTCAAGGTGATGGAGAAGTATTAGAATCACCATGTCCTAAGTGTAATGGTCAAGGTAAAACTAGAAAAGTAAAGACAATAGAAATAGATATACCTGCAGGTATAGATAATGATCAAATGATTAAATTAAGTAATCAAGGGGATGTAGGAAGTAAAGGTGGTCCAAGAGGTGACTTATACGTTGCTGTAAGAGTAATGCCACATACTTTATTTACTAGAGATGGATTTGATATATACTTTGAAATGCCTATAACATTTGCTCAAGCAGCTCTTGGTGATGAAGTTGAAATACCTACATTACATGGAAATGTAATCTATAATATACCAGAAGGAACTCAAACAGGAACTGTATTTAGATTAAGAGAAAAAGGTATCCAAAAGATGAGAAGTAACTCTAAAGGAGATCAATATGTAAAAGTTATAGTTGATACACCTAAAAAGTTAAATGATAAGCAAAAACAACTTTTAAAAGAGTTTGCTAGAGAGTGTGGAGAAGAAGTCCATGAGAAGAAAAAATCTTTTGGACAAAAAATAGAAGATATGTTTAAAAGAAAGTAAGTTCTAGGATTATTCCTAGAACTTTTTTTATGAACACTTTTAGATATATAACATAATATAATATATAAGTATATTGAGAGGTGGTATATTGTGAAATCGCTTGATGTATATATAGATGGAAATCATATAACTACTGAAGATGAGCTACATAAATTTCTGATATGTAAATTTGAAGAAGATATGAGAAATATAAATTTAGAGGAAGCTAATATACAAAATGATGAGTATAGAGGTAATAAGAAAAAAAGTAAAAAAAAGAATCAAGAATGTAAACCTCAAGGACCTAAACCAGTATGTTTAAAATATATGCATCCTTATAAAATAGAAACTGAGGTAGGTTGTAAACAAATGATATTTGGAGTTTTAGTAGATTCTAAAGGTCATCCTATTAATAATCCTATTATAGAATTAGAATTATCAGATTATAGGCTAGGTAATTTAAGTTTTAGTCCAGCTATAAGTTTTCATGATGGATACTTTTTCTCAACTTTTATAGCTGAGAGTTGTGGATGTGGAGAACTTAAGCTATGCTGCAAAGGAACGGATTTAAATAAAGTTATACCAATAATTATACAATCAAATTATTCATATTATTAAAAGTGCTGATTAATAAAATCAGCACTTTTTTGTTAGGTATAGTTTTTATATATTGTAATCTAACTTTAAAGATATATCTAGTATATATAAATTATAGTCTTTTAGTAATTAATTTAATGAAAAAACATAAATGATTTTTAAAATATTAATTAACCGTTATAAAATTACAAAATATAGATATATTAAGTAGTATATAGAACTAATTATTTCAAAAGAGATTTTAAAAATTAAATAC
>JAFOOW010000086.1 GCA_017425305.1 Peptostreptococcaceae bacterium
ACGCCTTCTTTTTTTAAAGCTTTAGGAAGTGCATATGATACATCACCTAATCCCCCAGTCTTTGCAAAAGGCCAGCACTCAGCTGTTACAAAAAGAACTTTCACAAACTTATCCCCCTCTATATACTTACATTTTTCTCTACAACTAATGGTAAATTTATATCTCCTTTTAATTCTTTACCTTCTGATATAAATACATTTTTATCTAATATAACATTATCTAACTTAACATTTTCTTCAATAGTTCCATTTTGCATAATTATAGAGTTTTGTATAACTGCTCCTTTTTTTACGTGAACTTTTCTAAATATAATACTATCTTTTACTTCTCCTTCTATCACACATCCAGTTGCTATGAATGAGTTTTTAACATCTGACTCTTCTGTATATAATGTAGGTTGTTCATTCTTTTCCTTTGTAAATATTTTTCTATCAGAGTAAAATAATTCATCTGATATATCTATATTTAATAAATCTTTATTTGCTTGGAAATAATTTTTAACAGAGTTTATACACTTTAAATATCCATTGTATTCATATCCACCTACATTTAAGCTATCTAAATTAGAGCTTATACAATCCTCTATATTTATAAATTCTCCTTTAGATACAGCATCGTGTACCATATCTATTAATAAATCTTTTTTCATAAAGTACATCTCCATAGATATAGATGCTATAGCTTCTCTTCCTATGTTTATACCCATACTAGATATTTTATTTTCTTCATTTAAATTTAATATAGATGTACCTAAGAAATCTTCATTAGCATTACTTATATTTTTATAAATTATAGTTATGTCATTGCTTGATTTCTTATGATAACTTAATGCTTTTTTATAATCTATATTACATATCATATAACTTGGTGCTATTAAAATATATTCTTGTTTGCTCTTTTCTATGTAATCTATATTAGAGAATATATTATATACATCTCCTTTTTTTATAGAAGAGTATATTTTATTTTTAGTATTTTCTGGACTAAATACGAATAGTCCATCATGGTTTGTTGATAAATCCCAAGCACTTCCATTTCCTAAATGATCTGTTAATGATCTATATTTTTGATCTGAAAAAACCCCTATATTTTTCATGCCTGCATTAACCATATTTGATAAGGCAAAGTCTATTATTCTATATCTTCCACCTAATGGTATAGATGCAACTACCCTTGAATCACTTAATTCTCTTAAGTTATCACCTTTTTTATTTAAATTTATTATTCCCATACATTCCTTATTCATATTAACTATACCCCCTATACTAATTCCATAGATACTACTTCAAATTCAGATACTACACTTATACTTCCATCTTCACTAGATATTGTACAATTATCTTCTATAACTGCACCTTCACCTATCATTGCATTTTCTATTACTACATTTTTACCAATTTTAGCATTAGACATTATTACAGAGTTTTTAACTACACTTCCTTCTCCAATAGTAACACCATGAGATAATACTGTGTCTTCTACCGTTCCAAAAACTCTACATCCATCTACTACTATAGACCTTTTTACATTAGCATCTTTTCCTAAGTATTGAGGAGGCATCGCCATAGTGTCTGTATATATTTTCCAATTAGGATCATTTAAATTAAATCCATTATTTGGATTAATTAAATCCATATTTGCTTGCCATAAACTTTCTATAGTTCCTACATCTCTCCAGTATCCATTAAATTCATAAGCATACATTTTTAATTTATCATCTAACATTTTAGGAATTAAGTTCTTTCCGAAGTCTATATATTCTTCTTCTGATTCAAAATATTTTTTAATTGCTTTCCAATTGAATATATATATTCCCATAGATGCTAAATTACTTTTTGGATTTTTAGGCTTTTCTTCAAATTCATATATACTTTTATCTTCATTAGTATTCATGATTCCAAATCTGCTAGCCTCATCCCAATCAACTTCCATAACTGCTATAGTAACATCTGCATTTTTAGCTTTATGTTCTTCTAATATATCACTATAATCCATCTTATATATATGGTCACCTGATAATATTAATACGTACTCAGGATCATAACTATCTATGTAGCTCATATTTTGATATATTG
>JAFOOW010000087.1 GCA_017425305.1 Peptostreptococcaceae bacterium
CATTTCTACTATCATAGGAACTAATATATTAGTATTTAAGTTAGCTTTAGACCCTGTAGCTATAGTAGCTCCAAATGTTACAAAGTTCTCTTCAACATCTATAACGTCAAAGTGCTTTATCATAGGTCTTATATCTACTTCTACAGTTTTACCTTTCTTATTTTTCTTAGATATTAATATTTCATTTTTACTCATGAAATCAACAACTTTACCTTTTACAAATTCCTTTGATAAAGGCTTCTCTAAATCTATATTAAATAAATATTCTCCATATTCTATAGTTGATGTTAAAGAAGGTGTTTGTTTAGTTATTTCCATAGCTTTTATAAATGATATACCTACTGGCATAGCAGCATTTAATCTACTTAAAAATTCATCTATTGATATTTCATCACTTTCTATTTCAACGTCTAAGTATTCTCCTTGACTTTCAGTACCAAGTGCTAATGCATGTCCGTAACTCATCTTAGGATGTGGGTTAAACCCTTGAGAGTGAACTATTGCAATATCCGCTCTTCTGAATGCTCTATGAAGTAATCTTTGTAAATCTAGATGTGATGTATATATCATATCGCCTTCTTTTTTAAACTTGCATCTTATTAATTTACTCATATTAGCATAACCCCTTTCCTATAGTATGTGCACTTATTCCACATCCACTACACTTATGTCTACAGTCTACAGTTATTGTATCTTGTTTTGCTTTTTCATTTTCTCTTATTAAGAACTTCTTAGTTACACCAACTTCTATATGATCCCATGGGAATACCTCTTCATAACTTCTTTCTCTGTTAGCGTAGAATGCTATATCTAATCCATTGTTAGCCATAGCTTCTTCCCATATTTCTAGCTTGAAGTGTTCAGCCCATCCATCAAACTTAGCTCCATTTTTGAATGCATCATATATAACTTTACCTATTTTTCTATCTCCTCTAGCTATAACAGCTTCCATTAAGCTTGTCTTAGAGTCATGATAGTTGTATTTTATATTTCCATTCTTTAACTTCTTAACCATATGTCTTTGTTTTTCTCTAACAGTTTCAGTTGTGTCTTGTCCATGCCATTGGAATGGTGTAAATGGTTTAGGTACAAATGTTGAAGTACTTACAGTAACTCCAAACGATCTCTTTAACTTACCACCGTTTACATCTCTGTACATATCTATAACTTTATATGCAAGGTCAGCTATACCATCTAAATCATCATAAGTTTCTGTTGGTAAACCTATCATGAAGTATAACTTAACACTATTCCATCCCATTTCAAATGCTTTTCTAGTTGCATTTTCTAAATCTTCTTCAGTTATACCCTTATTTATAACATCTCTTAATCTTTGAGTTCCTGCTTCTGGTGCAAAAGTAAGACCTGATTTTCTTACTTGTTGTATCTTTTCAGCTATTTCCATAGAGAAGTTATCTAGTCTTAATGATGGTAATGATATACCTATATTCTTAGATGCATATTCTTCTACTAGATAGTCAGTAAGCTCTGATAATTTACTATAGTCACTAGTACTTAATGAAGATAGTGATATTTCATCATATCCAGTACTCTTAACTAATTTTTCTAATATTTCTTTTAATCTATCTATACTCTTTTCTCTTATAGGTCTATATATCATACCAGCTTGGCAGAATCTACAACCTCTTGTACATCCTCTGAATAATTCTAAAACTATTCTATCATGTACTGTATCTATGAAAGGTACTATTAACTTTTCTGGATAAGGGACTTCATCCATATTTGTTATTATTCTCTTATGTGGGTTTTGTGGTACACCCTCTGTGTTAGGTTTAACTTCTTTTACTGTACCATCTTCATTATAAGTAACGTCATAGAATTTAGGTATATAAACCCCATTTATAGTAGCTATTTCTTTTAAGAAATCATCTCTAGTAGTCTTATTCTTTTTCCATTCTTTGTACTTATTTAAAACCTCTAAGTTTACTTCTTCACCTTCTCCTAATATAACTATATCAACAAAGTCAGCTATAGGTTCTGGATTGTAAGCACATGGTCCACCTACAAGTATAAATGGATCATCTAATTTTCTGTCCGCACTTAATATTTCTATATTAGCTAAATCTAACATATTTAACATATTAGTGTAAGATAATTCATATTGAAGTGTAAATGTAACAAAATCAAAGTTTGTTATAGCTTCTCTTGATTCTAATGCAAATAATGGAATATTTTTTTCACGCATTATTTCTTCCATATCTACATTTGGAGCGTATACTCTTTCACAGAATACATCTTCATCTCTATTTATAACATCATATAATATATGACTTCCTAAGTGACTCATTCCAACTTCATAAAGATCTGGGAAACAATGAGCATATCTTATTAGATTCTCATTTGATGTATCTTTGTGTATTGAGTTTACTTCATTTCCTAGGTATCTAGCAGGTTTTTCAACCTTTTTAAGAATTTTTTTTAAGTCTATTTTTGTATTCATAAAACCCTCCGTAACTTTATTTCGTTCTATAAACATAAATATTATTATACACGATATGCTAGTATGTATCAAAACATATTATTTATAATATTTACAATTTATAATTAATTCTATTCAAAATACATTATTTTTGATATATTATATATTATGTACACAGTGCATAATTTGTTTAACTTTAGTAAATATGGGTATATTTAAGTTATAATAATCACGTTTTGGGAGGTTTTTATGAAAGAAGCTTTTGAAGTAAAGAAAGATATTTATTGGACAGGTGTCATAGACAAAGATTTAAAAGTATTTGATATAATAATGGAAACTGAGTTCGGTACTACTTATAATGCTTACTTTATAGATGATGAAAAGAAAGTATTATTTGATACAGTTAAGCCAAACTTTAAAAAAGAATTTATAGAAAAGTTATCTAAGTTAACAGATATAAAAGAACTTGATTACGTAGTAATTCATCATACAGAGCCAGATCATGCTGGTAGTTTAAAATATATACTTGATATAAACCCAGATGTTGAAGTTATATGTACAAATGCAGCTAGAATGTACTTAGCAGAACAAGTTAACAGACCATTCAAGTGTCATGTTATAAAAGACGGAGAAACATTAAACATAGGAAAAAGAACATTAAAGTTCATATCTGCACCTTTCTTACACTGGGCAGATACAATGTTTACTTATATAGAAGAAGATAAGACTCTTCTTACTTGTGATGCATTTGGATGCCACTTTGCAAGTGTAGATGCTAATGATGTTGATAGTGATAACTACTTAAAATCAGCTAAGCACTACTTCGACTGTATAGTTAAACCATTCTCTAAGCATGTTTTAAAAGCAGTTAACAAAGTTGTTGAATTAGGACTTGACTTCGATACAATATTAACTTCTCACGGACCTATATTAACAAAAGAACCAATGGCTCAAGTTAAGAGATATGTAGAATGGTCTACAGAAACTGTAAACTCTACTAACCAAGACCAATTAGCTATATTATACTTATCTGCTTATACTAATACAAAAGTAATGGCTGAAAAAATAGCTGAAGGAGCAAAATCTGTTGTAGATAATGTTCAATTATACGATATAGAAGCTATGGACTTACATGAACTTCATGATATAATAGTAATGTCAAAAGGAGTAATATTTGGATCTCCAACAATAAACAGAACAATGGTAAAACCAATGTGGGATGCATTCTCTGTAATAGATCCAATGGCTAATCAAGGTAAGGTAGCTGGAGTATTCGGATCTTATGGATGGAGTGGTGAAGGTATCACAATGGCAGAAACAAACTTAAAAGGAATGGGATTCAAAATGCCAGTTGAATCACTTAAAAAGAAATTCTTCCCAAGTGACGATACACTTCAAGAATGTTTCGACTTTGGTGCTGAATTCGCTAAACAAGCTAAATAATATAAATAAAAAAAGATATCTCATATGAGATATCTTTTTTTATTTTCTTTGAGTTTCAGTTTTTCTAACTTCTCTCCAAGATAATTCACCTCTATCCAAGGCCTTAATAAAAATCTCAGCTGAAGCTAAATTAGTAGCAACTGGTACATGATATACATCACATAATCTAATTAAAGCTTGTATATCAGGTTCATGAGATTGTGATGTCATAGGATCTCTTAAAAATATAATTAAGTCAATATCTTGAGAAACAATTAAAGAGCCTATTTGTTGATCTCCTCCAAGTGGTCCTGATGCTAATCTATTAATATCTAATTCTGTAGATTCTTCTATTTTCTTACCAGTTGTTCCTGTTGCATATAAACCATACTTTTTAAGTATATCCTCATATGCTATACAAAAACCTATCATAGTATCCTTCATTTTATCGTGTGCTACTAATGCTATATTCATAACCCACCCCTACTTATTTAAAAGTTTATTTTCTTTCTTCTCATACCAACATTTAATACTAATCCTAAGTTAGCTAAAGATGTCATAAGTGAACTACCTCCGTAACTTACAAAAGGTAGTGTTACTCCTGTTACAGGTATTACTGCAACTGTCATACCTATATTTTGTATTATTTGATATGCAAACATGCACATAACTCCTACAACAATTAGTGTTCCATAAAAATCTTTTGCTTCTCGTGCTATAGTTAACATCCTTATTAAAAAGAATGCATATAAAATCATTATTATAGCCATTCCCCATACACCTAACTCTTCACCTATAACAGCAAATATAAAGTCACTATCTTGAACTGGTAAAAAGTCATTTTGATTTTGAGTTCCTTGGTATAATCCTTTACCTTTTATCCCACCTGATCCTATAGCTATCATAGATTGCATAACTTGATAGTTACCCGGTAATGTAGGATCATCAGGATGTAAAAATGCTTCTATTCTTATTTTTTGATGGTCTGCCATCATTAAATACATTAAAGGAGCTGCTACTACTACTATTATTATAGCTCTTTTTATAATTTTATCATTTAAACCTGCTGTAAATAACATACCTGCTATTATACAACAAAATACTATAGTTGTTCCTAGGTCTGGTTGTATAATCAGTAAGCCAACAATAGGAAGTGCATATAAGCCCAATGGAATTAAGTCTTGTATTGTATTTAACTTACCTCTTTTTTCTTCTACAATCTTAGCATAACTAAGTATAAATGTTAACTTTACAAGTTCTGATGTTTGAAAGTCCAGAGGTCCTAGATTAAGCCATGACCTAGCTCCACCCATCGATTTACCTAGACCTGGTATCCACACCATAGCTAATAAAACTATACTTGCTATATATAAAGCTTTATAGTATTTTCCTAAGAAGTTATAATCAAAACATAGTATTATTATAATTAATGTAATACCTAAACCAAAAGCTATTGCTTGTTTATATAATTGTGCATAACTTCCAGTTGTGGTTGCATGAGTTGCACTACTTAATATAACTAATCCAAAAGCAAATATACATGAAACTATTACTATAAGTTTCCAGTCTAGTTCCTTTATTAGTTTAAATTTTGATTTGTAATCTACCATTTTATCACCATCTTTCTTATTGTGATATATATATCATTAATAATTAAATATTATTAATATAAAAAGGGGATTAGCTAATAAGCTTACCCCCATTTTCATATTTATCTGCTACTTCTCTCTCTTATATTCTTTAATGGTATATTAGCAACTAGTGCCGATATAGGACCATCATCTTCTTCATTTCTCGACTTAGCCATCTTTATTTCTAAACCGTCTTGTTCTATTTCTGCATAGTTGGCTATAACATTTAGAATATCTGACTTTATCATATCTAAAAGTTGTGGAGAACAATCTACTCTATCATGAACTAATACTAGTTTTAATCTTTCTTTTGCTACATTTTTACTAGTTTTAGATTCATTTGAGAACATTTTAAATAAATCTAACATTAATTTATCCCCCTTTATTACTTAGCCATTCCTAACATCTTCTTTATTTTATTGAATATATTAGTATCATTTTCGATTTCCATTAAAGGTACATCTTCTCCTAATATTCTCTTAGCGATATTCTTATATGCTTGTCCTGCATTAGACTTTCCATCTAATATAGCTGGTTCACCTTTATTAGTTGATACTATTATACTTTCATCATCTGGAACTAATCCTATTAAATCTATAGCAAGTATTTCAACTATATCTTGCTTGTCCATCATATCTCCACGTTTAACCATTTCATTTCTTATTCTATTTATAACTAAACGTATATCTTTTACTTCATTAGCTTCTAATAATCCTATTATTCTATCAGCATCTCTAACTGCAGATATCTCTGGATTAGTAACAACTATAGCTCTATCAGCTCCTGCTACTGCATTTTTAAATCCTTGTTCTATTCCAGCTGGACAGTCTATTAATATATAATCAAAAGACTCTCTTAATTTTTCACATAAATCTGCCATTTGTTCTGTTGATATAGCATTTTTATCTCTAGTTTGCGCTGCTGGTAATAAATATAAATTATCAAATCTCTTATCTTTTATAAGAGCTTGCTTTAATCTACATGTTCCTTCAACAACATCTACTATATCATATACTATCCTATTTTCAAGTCCCATAACAACATCTAAATTTCTAAGACCTATATCTGCGTCAACAACAACAGTTTTTTTATTTTCTAAGCTTAAAGCTGTACCTAAGTTAGCAGTAGTAGTAGTTTTTCCAACTCCACCCTTACCAGATGTTATAACTATAACTTCACTCATGATACTACCCCCTTTTCATTCAATTCTATTTAATATTCTTTGGTAAATAATTTTCGATAATAATCATATCGTTGCTTATAAATGCTATTTCTGGATTTATACTTTTTGATGTTGAATATTCATCTTCAGGTGCTTCAGCTATAAAGCTAGCTATTTTTAGTACCTTAGGATTTAAATAGTTGGCAACTATATATGAGTTTTTATTACCCTTAGCTCCTGCATGAATAAATCCTTCAACTTTACCCATAACTATTACATTTCCATTTGCAATAACTTTAGCACCTGTATTTACATTTCCCATAACTACAACATTACCTGTAGCTAAAATCTGACAACCAGGTTTCATATCAGCCATTACAACTACATCACCTTCAAATTCAACATAGTCCCCAGAACGCATATTATTAACATATTTTGTCTGATAATCTTCTGATGCTTTTAGTAATTGTGTTTCTTCTATAAAATCAATGTCAAACTTTGACATTATATCTTCTTTTAATTGTATTATTTGTATATCATTTAAATAATCACAATGTATGGCACATATTTTTGCTCCATTGAAAAAACCTATAGAAGATTCTATTTTATCCACTATACCTTGTCTTATCTCATCAAAAGATACTTTCTTCCTTATATTTACAACTATACCTTTTTTATTACCTTTGAATTCCACTATTTCTTCATTGGCTATTTCATTAAAAGACATCTTATACCTCCAGAGATAAATATCTCTTTATACATATTCTCCAAAAAAAGATTAATTCCTTTTATTTTTTTAATTTAGAAACAAAATTCATTTCATTTTCTTCTTTTCTGCTTATAACTTGTGCCTCATTATTAGGATTTTCATCATTTATTAATCCAAAATATTGACCTAATATTTCTCTTATAGGTAATAAAGCAAAGGCACTCGATTCACCTTGCGGTATTACTGTTACCACTGCTATTTCTGGATCATCAGCAGGCGCAAAGGCTACTGCCCATGCAAAAGACTTATAGCTATCTTTAAATCTATCAATATCTTCATCTGTAATATTATCATTTAATTCTTTTATAGCCAATCTTAAATAAACAGCTTTTTTTGCATCACTTTTATCTGGAACATATTCTTGTTTTTTATTAGTTTCAGTTTCTTCTTCTTTTTTACCAAAACTAAATAATTTTTTAGATTCTTTTTCTTCTTGCTTCAATTCTTCTTCTTGCTGCTTATAGAAATCTTCTGCTGCTTCTTTATCAGCTTCATCCTTAAGTTTATTACCTAAAGCTATAGCTTCATTAGGATCTACACCATACGAAGATAAGTGAGATTTTAAATATTCATACTCATTTTTAGTAGGTATCTTACCACTTCTTTCTGCTGTACCAGTTTTGGCTGCTACATCAATTGGGAAGTTTCCAAACACCCCTTTAGCCGTACCTTGTCTCGCAACAAGTTTCATACCCTCAGTTATGTCTTTTAAGTTAGAAGCATCATTAAATGGTATTTTTTCTATCTTATTTTTATCTACTTCTATATCTGAGTAATCACTTGATATAACTTTATCTACAGTTGAAACCTCAACTAAGTTACCTCCATTTGCAATAGCAGCTACATATCTTACTATTTGTGCTGGAGTATATGCATTTTCACCTTGTCCTATTGCTAAGTTGAATGTATCTGCATCTGTCCAGTTACCAAAATTGAAATAACTAAATTTAGCTAGGTCACATATATTTACAATTTCATCTTCCTTGACATTTAGTTTAGCTAATCTTTCCATTATCTCATTTCTAGAAGGATTTTCTCTTGTCCAACTAACTATTTCATCAATTCTTTTATTATACTCTACTTCATCCTTATCCTTAGTTATATCTGTAAAGTCATTTTTCATTTCTCTTTGAAGTCTATATTTTAAAGATCTTTGTGTATTCTTTAATTTATCACTTTCATTCGGAACTTTACCTGGGCTTTCACCTATTTCAGATTTTAAACCAGCAGGTTCATCTAACCCAAACATTTTTGCATACTTTAATACATCACTAGCTCCTATTTTTACAGATGGATCTGCTCCACCAACTCTATTTTTACCAGTTGATATAGTGTAGAAATACACGTTACATGATTCTTGTAATGCTTTGTATAAATTAGTATACCCATGTCCTCGTTTAGACTTATGCCATGTATAATCGGCAAAAGGTCTTCCTTTAGGAGTAAATCTTACTACACCAGGGTCATTTATTGTATAGTTCGGACTTAATCCATTATCTATAGCAGCCATACCTGTAATCATCTTATATGTTGAACCTGGTTGGAATGCTCCTCTTGTAACAAGGTTACTTAAACTATTTGCTGCTAAGTGGTCATTTGGATTTTCTGGTGTTAGTTTTTTGTAGTCTTCACTAGAAATACCTGTAGCAAATAAATTTGGATCATAATCTGGATAACTTGCCATAGCTAAAACATCACCTGTTTTTACATCTATAGCTATAGTTGCACCAGATTGTGCTTTTGCTGCTCTTTTAGAACCTACTGTGTAATCACCAAATTTACTTTTAAATATTCCTCCAGTGTTTGCAGCCTTAACCATATTAGCTAAAGAATTTTGAGCTACCTCTTGTAAGTCTTTATCTATGCTTAAATATACATCATCACCTGATTCAGGTTCTACAGATACTAATTCTTTAGTTATTCTACCAACTGAGTCAACTTGAACTTTTTTATATCCATCTTTACCTTTTAATTTCTCATCATAGAACCCTTCAATACCTGTTTGTCCTATAATATCATTTTTAGTATATGATGTTATTCCATTTTCTTGTTTTTCAGCTAGTTGAGTTTCAGTTATTCTACCCATTGTTCCTAGAGTATGAGCTGCTAAATTACCTTCTGGATAATATCTAATAGGTTGTACAGCTACTGATATTCCTGGTAACTCTAAAGCTCTTTCTTCTATTTGCGATATTGTAGTCGGATTTACATCTTGAGCTATTGTAACAGGTTTGTATTGAACATATCCTTGAGATTTAAGCATATCTCTAACTAACATTATCTTTCTAGCATCTAAATTAGATAAATTACTATCTATTTCGTAATACTTTCTTATATGTTGAAAAGCATCTTTTGCATTAATGTTAGCTTTTTCTATCTTATATGATTTAATCCAATCCTCTTTATTTCTTTGCTCTGTAAATTTCCAGTCACTAACTAATATAGGAGGGTATATACCAACTGAATTTAATTTTTTCTGAATTTCAGAAGGCTTTAAGTCACGTACACTTTCATCTATGTCTCCATTAGCTATTGCTTTATCTACAATATAGTAGAAACTTTGTTTAGCATTTAACTCTAAAGGTATTTCATTATCTTTTTTATAATCTCTTATTTTTTTATCAAATGTATAGAAGTACTTCCCATTATTTTCTATGTATATAGGAAATTCATCTGTATACTCTTCTTTATTCTTCTCTAACAAGTTTATTAAATCTAAAGATATTTCATTTGCTCTAGATTTTTTATTTTCATCTAACTTACTTATTCCATCCTTAGATACCTGTATTGTAAAAGAGTTCCTATTTCCAGCAAGTACTCTTCCATATTTATCTTTAATTTCACCTCTCGGTGCTTTTATAGGTATCTCCTTATATGTTTTGTTTTGTGCTAGTTCATTATAATGTTCATGTTTAAAAACTGTCATATATATAATTTTTATAAAAATTATAGCAAACACAACTAAAATTATGAACTTAATTATATCTAGTCTGTCAAACCTTTTATTTTCTTCCATATAATCACCACTAATCTCTTTTTAGTTTTAGTATAGAATTTTTAAACAGTAAATAAAAAATTAAGCTTCCTAAACTATTTACAAGTGGAATAATAACTATACCTTTTATAACTATACTCATCATATCATAGGTTTGATATACTTGACCTAAAAGAGTTATATTTATTATAGAATCAACTAAACTAGTTATAAAAACAAGTGCAAATATCGTTATATAACTATTTTTATATATCTTATCTTTTAGGTGACTAATTGAATATGATATTGTAGCAAGTATTAGAGCATTTACTCCAAATATACTACCTATAGAAATATCTTTTACAAAACCTATTAATGCGCCTAAAATCCCTACTTCCATTTCATCTAAATACAATGATATTATTGTCATATATATAAGAAGAAAATTTATACTAGAACCAGCTATTTGAAAATAATTTGTAATACTGCCTTCTACTACAATTATTAATATACCTATAAGAAAAATTAATATATTTCTCATTTGTATTTTCTCCTTTATTTTATATTCCTTGGTTGTATGACTACAACATCATCAATATTTTTAAAATCAGCATAAGGTTTTACAACTACATACTTTAGTCCTTTGTTTTTATCATCAATAACCTTTTCTATTTCTCCTATAGGTATTGACTCAGGATATAGTCCCAGTCCAGATGTTAGTAAAACATCACCTGGAATAACATCATATGATGAGTCAAACATATAACCTTCCAATAATCCTTTAGATTTATAGTTTTGATTTTCTTGAGCATTTTGAGTTATTACACCTTTATAGTCAGGGTTCTTTAATAGTTTAAAACTAACAGATGATTTAGTGTCTAATAAAGATATTGCTTTACTATAATTTTCAGATACTTCATAAACTATACCTACTAAGCCTTTACCATTCACTACTATACTATCTTTTTGTACTCCTTGCTTTTTACCAGCTCCTATAACAAAAGACGTATACCAATTATCATCATTTTTTCCAACTACACTTGCGCTAACCATATTAGCTTTGTACTTTTCATCAATAAAGTTCAATGATCGTTTTAAATCCTGTAAAGATTGTGTGGATTCTATTTTATCTTTTAGCTCTATAATCTCTTTTTTAAGGTCTTCATTTTCAGATTCTAGTTCCTTAGCTTTTCTAGCATTCTCCCTATATTTAAAAATACTAGAAACACCATTTTTAACATATATAAAACCATCATTTAACCCTTTTTCAACTGTTGATGTTATATCCAAAACTACACCTTTATCTATAAGTGCACCCTTTGAATATCTTCCTATAGATATTCCTACAATTCCAATTAAAGTGATAGCAACTCCCACAGTTGCTATCACTTTAAAATTGTATTTTCTATTATTTTTTCTATTATTACCAAGTTTCACCCTATCACCAACTTTTATATTATCTTCTAGCGTTCATCATTAAAACTTTTTCAAATATTTCTTGGTCTTCTACAGATTTACCAGTACCTAATGCGACACAGTCTAAAGGATTTTCAGCTATATGAACAGGCATTCCTGTTTCTTGCTTAACTAATTTATCAAGTCCTCTTAATAATGCTCCCCCTCCAGTTAACATTATTCCATTTTCCATTATATCTGCTGATAATTCTGGTGGTGTCTTTTCTAATGTAGATTTTATAGCATCTACTATAGATGTTATAGGTTCTTTTAAAGCTTCTCTAACTTGAGATGATGATATGCTTTCAGTTTTTGGAAGTCCTGATATTAAATCTCTACCTCTTATTTGCATAGTTTCTTCTTGATCATCTTTAAATGTTGAACCTATTTGAATTTTAACATCTTCTGCAGTTCTTTCACCTATCATTAAGTTGTATTCTTTCTTAACGTAGTTTACTATAGACTCATCAAATTCGTCTCCACCTATTCTTATAGATTTAGCAGTAACTATACCACCTAAAGATATTACAGCTATTTCTGTAGTACCTCCACCTATATCTACTACCATATTACCTTCTGGCTCTTCAACTTTTAATCCCGCTCCTATAGCTGCAGCCATTGGTTCTTCTATAAGATATGCATCTCTTGCTCCTGCTTGTCTAGCAGCTTCTTCTATAGCTCTTTTTTCAACTTCAGTAACACCAAAAGGTACACATATAGCTATTCTTGGGCTAACTACACCTTTTTTAGATGCCGCTTTTTGTATAAAGTAACTTAACAGTGATTGAGTAACATCAAAATCAGCTATAACTCCGTCTTTCATAGGTCTTATAGCTACTATGTTTCCAGGTGTTCTACCTATCATTTTCTTAGCTTCTTCACCAACAGCTAAAACCGACTTGCTGTCATCTCTTATAGCAACAACTGATGGTTCTCTAACAACTATTCCTTGTCCTTTTATATAAACTAAAGTATTTGCTGTTCCTAAGTCTATACCCATGTCTTTTGACATTTTGTTAAATCCGAACATAGACATGAATCCTTTTTTTTCTTTTTTTTCTTTTTTAGCCATAACTTCTAGCTCCTTTCAATGTATACCTTAAATTATCATATTTTCTTTAAAACTGTAATATAATCCATCACCTATTATTATATGGTCTATAACCTCAATACCTATTAGTTCTCCACACTTTACAAGTCTTGAAGTTATATTTTTATCCTCTTTAGATGGCTCTATACTTCCTGATGGATGGTTATGCATAAGAATTATTTTACTGCTATTTCTTTTTATAGCTTCTATAAAAACTTCTCTTGGATGAACTACAGACATGTTAACCGTTCCCATAGATATATCTACATCACATATTATTTCATTTTTTGTATTTAATAAAATAATTTTAAATATTTCTTTATTTAAGTATCTGAGACTATCCATATAGTATTTATATATGTCCCATGGATTAGTAACTTTGTATTTATTAGGTTTAGCACTTGCTATTCTAATACCAAGTTCTAATGTAGCTTTTATTTGAGCTGCTTTAGATAATCCGATTCCATCTATTTCACATAATTCTTGTATAGTTATATCTATTAACCATCTTATTCCCTGGCTATCTTTATTTATAATGTAATTAGCTAGTTCTAATACACTTTGTTTTTTAGTTCCAGTTCTTAAAATTATTGCTAATAATTCAGCATTAGATAGGCTTTTTTCTCCTTTTGTAAGCATTTTCTCTCGAGGTCGTTCTTCTAATGCCATCTCCTTTAATCCTATAGATAAACTTGATGACTCCATAATAAGTTAATAACCTCCTAAACACCACAGAAAAGATTTAAATTAAAATTATTCTTTAAAATATCCCCTAGTTTAGAAATTGGAAGTCCTACTATATTAAAGTAATCTCCTCTTATTTCTTCTACTAATAGAGCTCCGTAACCTTGTATACCATAAGCTCCTGCTTTGTCTTTATATTCATTCGTACTTATATAATCTTTTATATCTTGTTCAGTTAAATTTTTAAACTTAACATTACTTACAACATAATCTATTATCTTTTTATTGTTATCTAGGTTTATTATACTTATTCCAGTTATAACCTGATGCTCCCTATTAGATAAACTAGATAACATTTTAAATGCTTCTTCTTTATTACTAGGCTTACCTAATATTTTGTTATCTAATACAACTATTGTATCTGCTCCTATAACTAGGTCTTTACTATACTTTGAAGCAATGTCCATACATTTTTCAAAAGCTAGTCTTAAGACTAATTGTATAGGCTCTTCATTTTCTAATATTTTTTCATCTATATCGCTAGTTATTACCTTAAAATCTAAGCTTGTATTGCCTAATATTTCTTTTCTTCTAGGCGACCCTGATGCTAAAATTATATCCATTAATTCACCTCTTTTTTAATACCTAATTAGTTTATCATTATATTGTAAAAAATTCAATGTTATTGTCGAACGTTTTTAGTTACACTGTTGTTATTATTTAACTTAATTTTTATTTTTAAACAAAACAAAAGATATGGAAAATTCCATATCTTTATCATATCCATATTATAAGATTTTAATAGCTTTTTTAGGGCATTTTTGAACACATAGTTGACATCCAACACATTTATCTTTGTTAATTATATGCTTTTGTTTTAGCTCTCCTTCTATAGCATCAAACTTACATTGTTTTTTACATATTGTGCATCCAATGCACTTATCTACTTCTATTTCCACTTTAACCCTATTATCCAAGTCCCCAGATATAATTTTTGTAGGACATTTTTCAACACATAACATACATTGAACACACTTCTCATAGTTAATTCTAGGTAGCTTACCATCCATCTCTATAGCTTCAAATGGACATGTTTTTGCACAAATTCCACATCCAATACACCCTACCTTACAACTATCTTTAACAGCTTTACCAAAATCTTTACTATTACATTCAATCACTACTTCATTTTTTAATGGCTTCTTTGTTATAACATTCTTAGGACATACATCTATACATTTTCCACACATAACACATTTTTCTTCATCAACTATAGCAATTCCATTTACTATTTTAATAGCATCGAATTTACATGCATTAACACAAGTTCCTAATCCTAAGCAACCATATCTACATGATTTAGCTCCAGAATTTAAAGCACTAGCTGCCTTACAGTCTGTGATTCCTTCATATATATACTTATCTTTTGCAACCGTACAATTACCTTTGCATATTACCTTTGCTATAAATTTTTCTCCTATTTCAGCTGAAACTCCCATTATTTCACCTATTTTACTTGTACAACTAGCACCCCCTATAGGACAAGAGTTAATCGGTGCTTTACCTTCAACTATCGCATTAGCTAAACCTGAACATCCTGGAAATCCACATCCTCCACAGTTAGCTCCAGGTAATACTCCTAATATATTTTCCACTCTTTCATCAACTTCTACTGCAAACTTTTTTGAAGCATATGCAAGTATTGCTCCAAATAAAAGTCCCATTAGTCCTAAAACTAACACTGAACTAAATATAGACATTTATCTCACCCCCTTAACCTATAATTTTATAAGTCCTGAAAATCCTAAAAATGCTATAGACATTAAACCAGCTGATATTAATGTTATAGGAAAACCTTTAAAGCTTTCTGGTATATCTGCTAATTCTAATCTTTCTCTTATACCTGCAAATAAAATTATAGTTAATGTAAATCCAACTCCAGCTCCGAATCCATTAACCATAGTTTCAACTAAGTTATATCCTTCTTGGACATTTACTAATGCTATACCTAATACAGCACAGTTTGTAGTTATTAAGGGTAAGAATACTCCTAATGCTTGATATAAAGATGGGCTCATTTTTTGTATTACCATTTCAACAAACTGAACTATAGATGCTATAACCAATATAAATGCTATTGTTTGTAAAAACTGATTATTAGTTATTTCTAATAGTTTCTGTACAAAGTATGTTATAAATGATGCTAATGTTAAAACGAATGTAACTGCTATACCCATACCTACTGCTGTATCTACTTTTTTTGATACTCCTAAGAATGGACATATCCCCATAAATTGTGATGTTATAACATTGTTAACCAATACTACGCTTAAAAATAAAAGAACTAAGTTCACTGTATATCCCCCCTAACTAGCCTTTTTATTCTTTAATTTATTTAATCCCGCAAGTAAAAATCCTAAAGTTAAGAATGCTCCTGGAGGTAATATAAATAATAAAGCTGGTTCAAATGATGCTCCAAA
>JAFOOW010000088.1 GCA_017425305.1 Peptostreptococcaceae bacterium
ATTACATTTACAGTTTGGGCCCCTAATGCAAAAGAAATATATTTAGTAGGAGAGTTTAATAATTGGAGCGGAGTAACTCATCCTATGGAAAATATAGATGACAGCGGAATATGGAATATATTTACTGATGATATAAATATAAATGGCTTATACAAGTACAATGTTATAGATAAAAATGGTAAAAGTAAGCTTAAATCTGATCCATATGCATTTTTTTCTCAAAAAAGACCAGATACAGCATCTGTAGTACATAATATAAAAGACTATTCCTGGAAAGATGAAGAATGGATGAAAGCAAAAGATAGGTTATCATATAATGATAAACCTATGAATATATATGAGGTTCATTTAGGGTCTTGGAAAAGAAAGTGGGATGGAGAATTTTTTACATATAAAGATTTATATGAAATGATTGACTATGTTAAAGACATGGGATACACACATATAGAAATACTTCCAATAACAGAACATCCTTTAGATGAATCATGGGGTTATCAAACTATAGGATATTATAGTCCTACAAGTAGATATGGAGATACTACAGATTTAATGAAATTTATTGATAGATGTCATGAAAAAGAAATAGGTGTAATATTAGACTTTGCATATAGTCATTTCTGTAAAGATGACCATGGTTTATATAAATTTGATGGAACATCTCAGTATGAATATGAAGATGAAACAAAAGCTGAAAATATAGGATGGGGAACTGCACATTTTGATTTAGGGAAACCAGAGGTTCAAAGCTTTTTAATATCAAATGCAATTTTCTGGCTAGAAAAGTTTCATGTAGATGGTATTAGGATGGATGCAGTAGCAAGTATGCTATATCTAGACTATGATATAGGTCCATGGAAACCTAATAAGTATGGTGGAAGGGAAAATATAGAAGCTATAGAGTTTTTAAGAATGTTTAATGAAATAGTACATAAGGAAGTGAGAAATCCTATCATAATAGCTGAAGAATCAACATCATGGCCTATGGTAACAGGACCAGCATATAAAGGTGGATTATCTTTTGATGGAAAATGGAATATGGGATGGATGAATGATACTTTAAGATATATGGAGATGGACCCTATATACAGAAAACATCACCATGATCTTATAACATTCTCATTTATGTATGCATTTTCTGAAAACTTTATACTACCACTATCTCATGATGAAGTAGTACATGGTAAAAAATCTTTATTAGATAAAATACCTGGTGATGCATGGCAGAAATTTGCTGGATTAAGACTTTTATATGCATATATGATGATTCATCCTGGAAAAAAACTATTATTTATGGGTAGTGAGTTTGGACAAGGATTAGAATGGAGATTTTCATATGGTTTAGAGTGGCAGTTATTAGAAGTAGAACCTCATAAAAAACTACAAGTATACACAAAAGATCTAAATTACTTATATAAATATACTAAAGCCATGTATGAAATAGACAACCACCACTCAGGCTTTGATTTTATAGATCCACATAATGCAGATCAAAGTGTAATAGTACTGATGAGAAAAGGAAAAAAGAAAGAAGATTTTATTATAGCTGTTTTAAACTTTACTCCAGTATTACATACAGAATATAGAATAGGAGTTCCTTTTGAAGGAACATATGAAGAAGTATTTAATAGTGATGACCATAAGTACTGGGGATCAGGTCAGATAATGGAAGGAAGAGTTTTAGAAGCTGAAAAGACTAAATGGCATAATAAAGAATTTTCAATAAATATAAAAGTTCCACCATTAGGTGCAACTTTCATTAAAGGAAAAGATATTATTTTTTAGAAACTAAATTTTATTAGGGGGATTATTGACAGATATGAAAAAAGAAATGATAGGTATGATTTTAGCAGGTGGACAAGGGTCAAGATTAGGAGTTTTTACTAAAAATATAGCTAAACCAGCAGTTTCATTTGGTGGTAAATATAGAATAATAGATTTTGTTTTAAGTAATTGCTCAAATTCTGGAATAGATACAGTTGGAGTATTAACTCAATATAGACCATTATTATTAAACACGCATATAGGTATAGGTAGCCATTGGGATTTAAATAGAAGAAATGGTGGATTAGCTATATTACCACCATATATGAATGAAAAAGAAGGTAATTGGTATAAAGGTACAGCAGATGCAATATATCAAAATATGAGCTACATAGATAGTTATGATCCTGAGTACGTATTAATATTATCAGGTGACCATATATATAAGATGGATTATAGTGATATGTTAGAAGAACATAAAGCTAAAAATGCAGATGTTACTATAGCAGTTATGGAAGTTGATTGGGATGAAGCTAGCAGATTTGGAATTATGAATACTAATGAAGATAAAAGTATATATGAATTTGAGGAAAAGCCTGAAAATCCAAAAAGTAATTTGGCATCTATGGGAATACATATATTCAATTGGAAAACAATTAAAAAATATTTCGAATCAGAAGAAGAATATATAGACTTTGGAAAGAACCTAATTCCTAAAATGTTAGATGATAAATTAAAAATG
>JAFOOW010000089.1 GCA_017425305.1 Peptostreptococcaceae bacterium
GAAAATAGCTATACATATATAAGTTGTAACTCTTGTTATACTTATAGGTAATGTATTTAAAGTATTATAAGTACCAATAGATATTAGGCATATTTGCTCTAAGATAATTTCAAATATAAATGTCATACATATTATTTTTTCTATTAAATAACTATATGGAAGTAAATTTTTTGTTAGCTTTGGCAAAATAAATAAATAAAGAGCTACAAAAAATAAAATTATTAAATGTGAAGTTGAAAATATAAAATTATAATTCAAAAAACTCCCCCCTAACTGCCTAGGAATATATTTCATGTCCTTTTATATATTATATTCATTATATACCCAAAATTGATATATAAATTTTAAAACTTTGTACAAATATTTATTGTAACAAAAAAACTAACTGTTAATAAATTAATATTATAACAAATAAGAAAGATTTTTTAAAAAACTGACATTTAAAAATTAAACCTAAAAGGAAGTGTATGTTTTGAAAAGAATATGTATACAGCCATGTGCCGATGCTGGGAGTAGATATTGCCCATGTCACTTAGCTTATTCAGGAGATTGTATTCAATGTAGTTTGATTCAAGGTAGTAAAACTTGCGACTGTATATGGCAAGGCGTATGTATTTATAATGAGTTAATGCACAACAGAAATGTATCAAGCAATGAAAAAATGGATGTACTATGCGATATTCAAACAAAAAAAGAAATATTAGAAGATATATACTTGCTAGAAATAAAAACACCTAAAAAACTATTAGAAGAATTAGTAAATCCAGGGTCATATATAATACTAAGATGTGAAGATGAGGTAGACTCTAGATATAATGTTCCTATATCTGTTATGGATATAGATATTGAAAATGAAATTCTTACAGTAGTTGTTAAAGAGGTTGGTCATAAGACTAAATTATTGTTAAGTTTTGATAAGGTATGGGTAAGAGGTCCATACTTAAATGGAGTATTTGGTTTAAAGGAATTTAAGTTAACTTCAAATTCTAATGTTGCAGTTATTTTAAGTGGGTTATCACAAGTAAATGCACCTAAGATAATCAAGTATCTTCAAAAAAATAATAATAATGTAGAAGTTTTTATAGATAGTAGAAGAACTATAGTTAATCAAGTTGTAGAAAAAATTAAAGAGTTAGATGTAAATATTCATATTATAAATACTAAAGAAGATGAACAACTAATAAAAGATTATATAGTAAGAAATAATGTTAAGTTAGTTTATAGTGGAGGCTTTAATAAATTTAACAAGGAGATAATGGAACTTGTTGATAGTATTGATGAAAACATAAGATTCTCAATAGCTAATAACAATTTAATTGTGTGTGCAGAAGGTATATGTGGTGGATGTACAGTTGTTGTTAATGGCAAGAGAGTTAAGTCTTGCAAGGCTCAAATTGATGCAAGAGATTATTTAAAGAGTTTAAAATAAACTAATTTAATATATAAAAGGGGGTATTGTTAGTGTCAAGAGTAGTAGTCATAGGTGGAGGTTGGGCAGGATGCGCAGCTGCAATATCAGCTAGAAAAGCAGGAGCAGAAGTTACTTTATTAGAAAGAACAGATATATTATTAGGGCTTGGTAATGTTGGCGGTATAATGAGAAATAATGGTAGATATACAGCTACAGAAGAAGCTATAGCTTTAGGAGCTAATGAATTATTTGAGCTTACTGATAAATATTGTACTCATGCTAATATGGATTTTCCAGGTCATAAGCATGCAACTATATATAATGTTACAGCAATAGAAAAACCAGTTAGAGATAAGCTTATAAGCATGGGAATAGATATTAGATTTTTCTCTAGGGTTGTAGATGTTAAGATGAATGGAAAGAGATTAGAAGCTGTAGTTTTAGAAGATGGAGAAATTATAAAAGGTGACTCATTTGTTGAAGCAACAGGAACTTCAGGGCCTATGGGCAACTGTATGAAGTATGGTAATGGATGTGCAATGTGTGTTTTGAGATGCCCTTCTTTTGGTGGTAGAGTTAGTATAACTGAAAAATGTGGTGTAGAAGATATGATAGGTAGAAGAAACACTGGA
>JAFOOW010000090.1 GCA_017425305.1 Peptostreptococcaceae bacterium
CATTTAGACTTAGATTTAACTGAAGAACAAATAAGTATATACAATAAAGTTATATCTAAATTAGATGAGCTTAATATACATAATGAAAAAAATGATAGAATGAGTGATGCAAATCTAAGAGCAAGAATAAGAATGAGTACTATATATACAGTTGCAAATAATTTAGGATATTTAGTAGTTGGTACAGATAATGCAGCTGAAATACATACAGGATATTTCACTAAATATGGTGATGGTGGAGTAGATTTAGTTCCACTAGCTAATCTTACAAAAAGAGAAGTGTATGAATGGGCAAAAGCATTAGGTATCCATGAAGATATTATAAATAAAGCTCCATCAGCAGGTCTTTGGGAAGGACAAACTGATGAAATAGAGATGGGTACAACATATGATATGATAGATGCTGTAGTAGAAGGTAGATTAGAAGAAGTACCTAATAAGGACAAAGAAATAATAGAAAGACTTCACAGAATAAGTGAACATAAAAGACATACAGCGGTAGCACCACCTAAGTTCTAATTTACTAAATTACAGTTTTATGCTAAAATTTACGTTGTATAAATACAGATAAATTTTAATTTACTTAACTAAGGAGTGAAATTATGGGACGTATAGGAAACATAATAAACAAAAAAGGTAAACAAGATGCTAAAAGAGCAAAAATATTTACTAAACATGCTAGAGCAATAGCAGTTGCAGCTAAAGAAGGTGGAGCTAATGTTGACTATAATGCAGCATTAAAGACAGCTATAGAAAAAGCTAAAGCTGACAATATGCCAAATGATAACATAGATAGAGCAGTAGCTAAAGGTGCAGGCGCTGGAGCTAATGAAAACTTCGAAACAATAGTATACGAAGGATATGGACCAGGAGGAGTTGCAGTTATAGTTGAAACTTTAACTGATAATAAAAACAGAACAGCTGGTAACGTTAGATACTACTTCGATAAAAATGGTGGTAACTTAGGAACTAGTGGATGTGTATCATTCATGTTCGATAAAAAGGGACAAATATTAATAGCTGCTGATGAAAATGTATCAGAAGATGAATTAATGGAAACAGCTTTAGAAGCAGGAGCAGAAGATTTAATAGTTGAAGAAGATGGATATGAAGTATTAACAGCTCCGGAAGACTTCTCAGCAGTTAGAGATGAATTACAAGCTAAAGGATATGAATTCATATCTGCAGATGTAAAATTATTACCTCAAACAACTACTAAGTTAACAGAGGAAGAACAATTAAAATTCATGAATAGATTAGTAGATATGCTTGAAGATGATGATGATGTTCAAAATATCTACCATAACTGGGAAATTGAAGAATAAAAAAATAGGAGAGTACTCTCCTATTTTTTTATTTATGCTCAAAGCTAGTACAAGATGTTTCTGTATATAAATTAGTTTGTGATAAATCTGGAGAAACATTTATATTTTCTAGAGAACATAAATTATTAGAGTTATAAGTACAAGTAGAAACATTACAACATATACAAGAACATGGTCCTGAATCATTAGTATTATCAGTTAATGTACCGTAAACTGAGTTAATTAAAAATGAAGCACAAGCAGTATTTTCACTTGTTTTTGAATTTTTACCACTTACATTGACACGGTTTGCATAACAAACTCCACTATTATTATGTGAACAATTATTAACACTACAATTAATACTAGGCATAGAGAACCTCCTTATAAGTATATAATTATTAAAATTATTTCCTAATAAGAAATTAACTATGCATTACAATAAATTAGTAATATGTGGTATTTATAAAAAATTAATTACTAGATGAGAATAATATATCACAGCTGACTTTACTCATTAAAATTTTAGCAACTAAGCTAGCTGCACTAGGATAAGTTTTTATAGATGGACATACCTTAAAAAGCTTTAACTCAAAATCTTTTAAATCAATATATTCATTATTTAAAATACATTTTTCATAATCATAAACAAAATTTCTAATTAAAATAAATTGTGATAATGATAAATTAGCAAACTCTACAGCCTTATGATTAGGTTGTTTAAAAAATAATACTTTTTGTTTAAATTCTATAAAATCAAGTCTATCATTAAATATATCAGTATAATTATCAAACATTATAACACCACCCAAATGTTTTTAAAATTTATATCTATAATATGTATTTTTTATTAAGAAGGAACAAATTTATTTAAAAAAATTTCTAAAAATTACCTTAAGTGTATAAAAAGTATACTAATGGATAAAATCCTTCATATAAGGAGGTTGTTTTAATGTTCGAGAATAAAAAAGAATTTCCTTGGCGAATACCAATTATGATTTTATTAGGTGTATTAGTTCTCGCTGGAGGAATATATGTAGGATTATCAACAACAAAAGATGTGGCTAATAAAGAAAATTCAGAAACAACAAATTCAAAAGAAAAATCTAAAGAAGTATTTGAGCTAAGCGAAGATTGTTTAATTTGGGTAGAAACACTACAAGAAGATGGTACTATTAGTGATGATGGACTTACAATGATAGGAAGTATTCCAAATGAGTTAATGGGAAAATCTAAAAATGAAATAACAGCCTATCTAACTAAAAAGTATCCTAATAGAACGGTAAAAAGTATAGATGAATATGAAATAACTTTAGTAGAGCAAGCAACTTCTAATGACATTTCAAGAGCTAATAAGTTTTCAATACAAGATGATAAGGGATTTATATGTGTATATAAATATGATGAAAATGGAAATAGAAATGTACATGAAAGTACTCAAATAGAAACAGAATCTTTACCTAAATCAGTTCAAGATGAAGTTAAGTTAGGGATAGTTGTAGACTCAGAAGATGAAGTATATTCAAAGTTAGAGGATTTTGGAAGCTAGATTAAAAAATATAACTCCATAAAATTAAATTTCAAAGAGATGGACAGTATATAA
Organism: Peptostreptococcaceae bacterium; assembly: GCA_017425305.1. Classification (GTDB taxonomy): domain Bacteria; phylum Bacillota; class Clostridia; order Peptostreptococcales; family Peptostreptococcaceae; genus Paraclostridium. The sequence continues at coordinate 2,908 of JAFOOW010000090.1, forward strand.
CTTTTCATCTCTTTTGAATTTATAGAAAAGTATGTTATTATATAATAATACAGAACACTAGTTTCTTAAAAGGAGTTATAAATATGATTATTTTAGGTATAGATCCAGGGATAGCTATAGTTGGCTATGGAATAATAGAATATAAAGATAACAAATTTAAAGTTATTGATTATGGGGCAATTACAACGCCTGCGCATACGAATATTCTAAGTAGACTAGAAACTATATATAAAGGTATAAACATTCTTATAAAAAATTATAATGTAGATGAAATAGGTATAGAGGAACTATTCTTTAACAAGAATGTAAAGACAGCTATAACTGTGGCTCAAGCTAGAGGGGTTATTATGCTTGCATGTGGTCATAATGATAAGCCAGTGTATGAATACACACCACTACAAGTTAAGCAAGGTGTAGTAGGATACGGAAGAGCAGATAAAGCTCAGGTACAGCAAATGGTTAAGTCTTTCTTAAACTTAAAATCAGTACCAAAACCAGATGACGTTGCAGATGCTTTAGCCGTAGCAATTTGTCATTGTCATTCAAATAAATTAGAAAAAACATTTAAAAATATAGGGGGACAGTATGTATAGTTATATAAAAGGTAATATAGAAGAAATAAACTTAGATAGTTTAGTAATAGAAGCAAATAATATAGGATATAAAGTTAATGCATCATCAAATACTATAGCAAGTGTTAAATTAGGTGAATTTTGCAAAATATATACAAAGCTAATAGTAAGAGAAGATGATATGAGCTTATGTGGATTTGCATCAAAAGAGGAATTGAATATGTTTGAATTATTAACATCAGTTTCTAAGATAGGTCCAAAGGTAGGTTTAGGAATATTATCTTTTGCAACTCCAAAACAAATAGGAGCTTATATAGTTAGTGAGGACGTAGCTAAAATGTCTAAAGCTCCAGGGGTAGGTAAAAAAACTGCAGAGAGAATAATATTAGAGTTAAAAGATAAAGTAGATAAAACTAATATTGAATTTGAACCTACATTACTTTCTCAAGCTCCGGTAGCTGTTTCAAAAGATGAAGCTGTAGATGCTCTTGTTGCATTAGGATATACAAGTACAGAAGCTAAAGAAGCTGTAGATAAATGTAAGAAGGATGGTTTAAATACAGAAGATATAATTAAGAAATCACTTACTTATATAATGAGTAAATCTCTTAGATAGGGGGAAATAGAGTATGTTTGAAGATGAAAATAGAATAATAACATCTACAATGCAACATGAAGATGTAGATATAGAAAATAACCTAAGACCTAAATCATTAGATGATTATTTAGGACAAGAAAAAGCAAAAGAATTACTAAAGATATTTATTGAAGCAGCTAAAGCTAGAAATGAACAATTAGACCATGTTCTTTTATATGGACCTCCAGGTCTAGGAAAAACAACACTAGCATCTATAATAGCTAGTGAAATGGGTGTAAATCTTAGAATTACATCTGGACCAGCTATAGAAAGAGCAGGAGATTTAGCAGCAATATTAACTAATTTAAATGAAAATGATGTTTTATTTATAGATGAGATACATAGAATCAATAGAACAGTTGAAGAAGTTTTATATTCAGCTATGGAAGACTATTGTTTAGACATCATCATTGGTAAAGGTCCATCAGCAAGAAGTATAAGATTAGACTTACCTAAATTTACGCTAATAGGTGCAACAACAAAGGCAGGAATGTTAACTAATCCTTTAAGAGATAGATTTGGTGTTATATGCAAGCTAGATTATTATACAGTTGAGGAGTTAGCTCAAATAGTTATAAGATCATCTAGTATATTAGGTGCTGAAATACAAATTGGTGGAGCAACAGAAATAGCAAGAAGGTCAAGAGGTACACCAAGAATAGCTAATAGATTATTAAAAAGAGTAAGGGACTATGCTCAAGTAAGAGCTAATGGAAATATAACTGATGAAGTTGCAAATGATGCATTAGAGTTACTAGGAGTAGATAAATTAGGTCTTGATTATGTAGATGAAAAATTATTAATCACTATAATTGAAAAATTTAGAGGTGGTCCAGTTGGATTAGATACATTAGCAGCATCTATAGGTGAAGATAGAAACACTATAGAGGATGTTTATGAACCATATCTTTTACAACTAGGATTTATAAATAGAGGTCCAAGAGGTAGAATAGCAATGCCTTTAGCATATGAGCATTTAAATATACCATATCCAACTAAAAAGTAGGGTTACTATAGAAAAATGTTAATTTTTTTGTTATTATGTAACTTGATTATAAAATAGAAAGGACGTTCAAATTGAAGACTAGTGATTTTTATTTTGACTTACCAGAGGAATTAATAGCTCAAACTCCATTAGAAGATAGATCAAATTCTAGGCTTATGGTGTTAGACAAAGAAAGCGGAGAAATACAACATAAAGTATTTAAAGATATTATAGAATATTTAAATCCAGGAGATTGTTTAGTTCTTAATAATACAAGAGTTATACCAGCTAGATTAATTGGTGAAAAAGTTGATACAGGTGGTAAAATAGAATTTTTATTATTAAAAAGAACAGAAAAAGATGTATGGCAAGCCTTAGTTAAACCAGGCAAAAGAGCTAAAATAGGCACAAAGTTTTCTTTTGGAAATGGAAAACTTATAGGCGAAGTTGTAGGACTTGCTGAAGAAGGCTCTAGACTTGTAAAGTTTTATTATGAAGGAATATTTGAAGAAGTTTTAGATGAGCTAGGAAATATGCCTCTACCTCCATATATAACAGAAAGACTAGAAGAAAGAGAAAGATATCAAACTGTATATTCTAAGCATAATGGTTCAGCAGCAGCTCCAACAGCAGGACTACATTTTACAGAAGAATTACTTAATGATATAAAAGCTAAAGGTGTAGAAATTGCATTTGTTACACTTCATGTTGGACTTGGAACATTTAGACCTGTAAAGGTAGATAATGTTTTAGAACATGATATGCACTCAGAATACTATATAGTAGAAAAATCTGAAGCAGAAAAGATAAATAATGCAAAGAAAAATGGAAACAGAGTTATTTGTGTAGGAACTACAAGTTGTAGAACAGTAGAATCTGCAGCAAATGAAAATGGAGAAATTGTAGCATCTGAAGGATGGACAAATATATTTATATACCCAGGATATAAGTTTAAAATAGTAGATAGATTAATAACTAACTTCCACTTACCAGAATCTACATTAATAATGTTAGTTAGTGCATTATCATCAAAAGATATCGTATTAAATGCATATAACACAGCAGTTAAAGAACAATACAGATTCTTTAGTTTTGGAGATGCGATGATTATTAAATAGTAGACTAAAGATAAGGGGGATAATATGAAAAAATTAGCTGAAAAGAGTTTACCACTTAAAATAGCATATCTTTTTGAATCATTACTAGCTATAATAGTACTGTTAACTGTATTCTTAGGTACAATAGATACATTAAGAATGATATGGGATGCATATATAGTACATTTCCAAACTCCAGTTCAATATAATCAATTTAATGATTTATTAGGACAAATACTATTATTAGTTATAGGAGTAGAGTTAGTTGTAATGCTTTCGCTACATATTCCAGGAGCGTTGATAGAAGTATTACTATATGCAATAGCAAGAAAATTACTTTTACTACCTAAAGGTGGAGGTATGTTTGAATTAGTTCTAGGAATAATTGCTATAGCAGGATTATTTGCTATTAGAAAATATCTATTAACAGATGATAACAGTATGATGAACGTAACTAGTATTCACTATGATGAAGAATGTGAAGAAGATGACTGTGAGTGCAAAAAAAGGAAATTAGAACAACAATTATTACAAGAACAAAATATAGAAAATAAGTAATTGAAGAATAAACAAAAGACAATAAGGAGACAGAATATGAGTGCAATAAGATATGAACTTATAAAAACTTGTAAGCAAAGTGGAGCTAGATTAGGAAGACTACACACTCCACATGGTGTTATAGAAACACCAATATTCATGCCTGTAGGTACACAAGCTACGGTTAAATCTATGACACCAGAAGAATTAAAAGAAATAGGATCTCAAATAATATTAAGTAATACTTACCATTTATATATGAGACCAGGTCATGACTTAGTTAAAGAAGCAGGTGGACTTCATAAGTTCATGAATTGGGATAGACCAATACTTACTGATAGTGGAGGATTCCAAGTATTCAGTTTAGGACCATTAAGAAAAATAACTGAAGAAGGTGTTCATTTTAGATCACATATAGATGGATCAAAGCATTTCATAAGTCCAGAAAAAGCTATGGAAATACAAAATGCATTAGGTTCAGATATAATGATGGCATTTGATGAATGTGCACCATACCCAGCAGATAGAGAGTATGTTAAAAACTCATTAGAAAGAACTACTAGATGGTTAAAGAGATGTAAAGAAGCTCATAAAAATACAGAAAACCAAGCACTATTTGGTATAATCCAAGGTGGTATGTACAAAGACTTAAGAGAGCAATCAGCTAGAGAAATATTAGAGTTAGACTTACCAGGATATGCTGTAGGTGGATTAAGTGTTGGTGAACCAAAGCACTTAATGTATGAAGTATTAGATTATACAGTACCTTTAATGCCAGAAGATAAGCCAAGATACTTAATGGGAGTTGGAAGTCCTGATGACCTTATAGAAGGTGTTATAAGAGGAATAGATATGTTTGACTGTGTATTACCAACTCGTATAGCTAGAAATGGTACAGCTATGACAAGTGAAGGTAAAGTAGTTGTTAGAAATGCTAAATATGCAAGAGACTTTGGACCACTTGATCCAAACTGTGATTGCTATTGCTGTAAAAATTACACAAGAGCATATATAAGACACTTAGTTAAAGCAAATGAAATATTAGCATCAAGACTTATAACTACTCACAATTTACATTTCTTATTAGATTTAATGAAACAAGTTAGACAAGCTATAATGGAAGATAGACTATTAGACTTCAGAGTTGAGTTCTTCAAAAAATATGGCTATGAATTATAGTAAATTAGAGTTATAATAATTTATATAAACAGAAATAATTAAGCTAAGATAATGAATATAAATTAAAGGAGTGAATGTTATGCCACAAGCTTTAGTAGGTATACTAATGTGGGTTGTATTCTTCGCAATATTCTATTTCTTATTAATAAGACCACAAAAGAAAAAAGATAAGCAACTTAAGGATATGAGAAACAACCTAAATGTAGGAGATAAAGTAATTACAATAGGTGGAATAGTAGCTAATGTAGCTAAAGTAGAAGAAGATGTTGTTATATTAGAAATAGGACCAAGTAGAACTAAAGTTCCATTTGAAAAATGGGCTATAGGGTCTGTACAACCTAATAAATAATAATTATTTGTAATTATAAGGCCTTCCCTTGAATATATTTTATATGAGAGGGGAGGTTTTTTTATGGAAAAATCAAGTAGCATATTTAAAGGATTAGGATATGCGTACATAATAACATTAGCAGCATTACTTATATATAACTTATTATTAACATTTACAAATATATCAGGAAGTAGTATAGCTATGGCAACAGCATCTATAACAACAGTATCATCTGCATTTGGAGGATTTTATGCTTCTAAAAATATAAAAGAAAAAGGTCTTTTATATGGTATTTTAGTAGGGTTATTATACATATGTTGTTTAATGGTAGTAGTATTATTAGCTAGAGATAACTTTGCATTTGAAACTACTATGTTATATAAGATACTATTAACATCTTTAGCAGGTGGAATAGGTGGAGTTTTAGGGGTAAACTTTAAGTAAAAGTAAAAGCAGCAATTAGCTGCTTTTTTTATATTTAATGAAAATATATTACTTAATTAATTATAGATAAACAAGTAAAGAAACTTATGATATAATAGTTTTTAAGTTAACAAGAGATTAAAAATTATAATACATATTAAAATAATATAGAAGATAGGTGATTATATGATAAAAGGGTATCAAGGAAAGCAACCACAATATGATTCAAGTGTTTTTATAGCTGAGTCAGCAGATATTATAGGAGATGTTAAATTAGGGAAGAACGCTAATATATGGTATAACGTAGTTATAAGAGGAGATGAAAACTCTATAACTATAGGAGAAAATACTAACATACAAGATGGTTCTGTAGTTCACATAGAATATAACTGTGAAACAATAGTGGGTAATAATGTAACAGTAGGTCATAAGTCTTTAATACATGGATGTAAAATAGGAGACAATACTTTAATTGGTATGGGATCTATAGTATTAGGTGGAGCTGAAATAGGTGAGTATACATTGTTAGGTGCAGGAAGTTTAGTACCTCCAGGAAAGAAAATACCATCAGGGGTATTAGCTATGGGATCACCAGCTAAGGTTATAAGAGAACTTACGGAAGATGAAAAGAAAAATCTTGTACAATCAGCATTAAAATATGTTGAAACTGCAAATAATCATAGATAGACGCAAAAGGGGCAATATAAATATATTGTCCTTTATTAAATTATAAATATTTTAATATAAGTTAGTTTAAGACTAGGATGTGTAAAATGAAAATAAGTTATAGATACTTGAAAAGATATAAAGAAATTGTACAAGTACTTTTGAAATATGGATTTAGTTTTATAGTAGAGAAGTTAAACATAGAAGGTATAGCTTATAAGATACCTATAACAAATCCAAGCGAAGAAATAAAAAATATGACAGTTGGGGAACGACTAAGAAGAACTTTTGAAGAGCTAGGTCCTACATATATTAAATTAGGTCAGATATTAAGTACAAGAAGAGATATGTTTGACCAGTCTATAATAGATGAATTAATAAAGTTAAGAGATAATGTTGAAATATTTGATACAAACATAGCAATAAGTATAATTGAAGAAGAACTAGGAAAGTCAATAAGCGATATATTTCTAGAATTTAATAAAGAACCATTAGCATCAGCTTCTTTAGGACAAGTATATGAAGCTAAATTGAAAAATAATAAAAGTGTAATAGTTAAAGTTCAAAGACCTAATGTGGAAAGGATAATAAAATCAGATTTAGAAATAATGCAATCTATAGCAATAGCTATATCAGATTTTAATAAAGAACTAAATATAGAAGCAGAGCGTATAATTGAAGATTTTAAAACACAATTACTTAGAGAATTAGATTATAACTTTGAAGCTATAAATGCTTTAAAATTTGGCAACATATTCAAAGATACACCAGAAGTATATATACCAGATGTATTTATGGAGCTAACAACTAAGAAAGTTTTAGTAATGGAAAAAGTAGTTGGTGTAAAGCTTAGTAATACTAATAAAATTAAAACTATGGGGTGGAATACTAAAGAAATTGCTGAGATAGGCTTTAAATCGTTATTTAAACAAATCTTTGAATTCGGTTTTTTCCATGCAGACCCACATCCAGGCAATATATTTGTACTAAGTGAACAATGCATATCATACATAGATTTTGGAATGATTGGAATAATTGATAAAAAAACTTTAAAGATACTGAATCAAATATCTATAGCTATTATTGATAAAAATATAGATAGAATAATATATCTTTTAATGGAATTAGATATAATATCTAGCAATACAAATACAAATAGTTTAAGACAAGATTTGTTATACTTAATGCATTATTATTGTGATATGCCTATAGAAAAACTAAAGATAAGAGATATACTTAATGAAGTATTTAGATTTTGTAGAAAATATAAACTTTATTTACCAAATCAACTAGTTTTACTATCTAAAACTTTAATTACTCTTGAAGGAACAGTAAGAGATTTAGATTCAAATTTTTCTATTAGTATTGCAGGTGAAATGTTTATAAAATATTACTATATAAACAAAGTAAATCCTAATAATATATTGAATTCATCTAAATTAAATATTCAAGAAATTATATCAGATATTAGAATTTTACCTAAACAATTGAAAAATATATTAAGAAATATTGAAAAAAATAATATAAGTATTCAAATTGAAGATGTTAAGTTTTCAAAATTAGAAACTACAATAAGTGATTTAGCTACTAAGTTATCATTAAGTTTAGTACTTGCTGCATTAGTAGTAGGTTCATCATTGATAATATCATCTCCAAATATAAATGGGAACATATGGATAAAGATGATTGCATTTTCAGGATTCTTTACATCATTCATAGTTGGAATACTACTAGTAATTAAAATTATAAGATCGGAATACGTAAAAAGATAAAGGGGGTATACAATATGATATTTAATAAAAAATGGACTTTAAAACATAAAGGTAAAATAGTTGACAATGAATTAAGTAAAAAGATAAAAATTTCCCCGGAAATAAGTCAAATTTTGAAAAATAGAGGTGTAGAAACTGAAAAGGATTCTGAAATATTTATGGATCCATCATTAGATTATCTTAGAGATCCATTTTTAATGAAGGATATGGACAAAGCAGTTAAGCGTATACAAGAGGCTATATCTAAAAATGAGAAAATATGGATATATGGAGACTATGATGTGGATGGAGTATCATCAACTTCAATATTATGTATTTATTTTAACTCTATAAATTATCCTGTAAACTACTATATACCTAATAGATTAGAAGAAGGATATGGTATAAATGAAGATGCAATTAAACTTATAAATGAACAAGGTTGTAATGTATTAATAAGTGTTGACTGTGGGATAACATCAGTTAAAGAAGTTGAATTAGCTAAAAGTTTAGGTATAGATGTAATAATAACAGACCATCATGAATGTCAAACTGAAATACCTAATGCATTTGCGGTTATAAACCCAAAACAAGAAGATTGTAATTATCCATTTGACATGTTATGTGGTTGTGGAGTAGCTTTTAAAATAATACAGGCACTAACCCCTAAAGAAGAATTTAAGTACACTATGAACAATTATTTAGAAATAGCAACTTTAGCTACAATATGTGATATAGTTCCACTTGTTGATGAAAATAGAATCATTGTAAAAAATGGATTAAAATTAATGAAAGAAGGTTTCAATCTAGGATTAAGAGAGCTTACAAAAGTATGTGGAATAGAAACTGATAAAATAGGTTCATCTCATATAGGTTTTTCTATAGGGCCAAGAATAAATGCAGCTGGAAGATTAGGATACTCATATTTAGGAGTCGAGTTATTTACAACTCAATCAAAAGAAGAAGCGATAGAAATAGCGAGCTTACTAGAAGAAAAAAATAATGAACGTCAAATGATAGAAGCTAAAATGTATCAAGAAGCAGAGGCTATAATTAATAGTGATGAAAGATATAAAAATGATAAAGTATTAATAATAGCTAATGAAGGATGGCAACATGGTGTAATAGGTATAGTAGCATCTAAACTAACTGAAAAATACTATAAGCCAACAATACTTCTTACTATAGAAGATGGAGAAGCTACAGGTTCAGCTAGGTCTATAAAAGGATTTTCTATATTTGATGCACTTATGAAATGTTCAGATATATTAGGTAAGTTTGGAGGACATGAACAAGCTGCAGGACTTTCACTTAATGAGGAGTATATAGATGAACTTAGAAATAGAGTGAATGAATTTGCTGACTATAGCTTAAATCAAGAAGATTTAATAGAGAATATAGCAGTTGAGTTTGAACTAGATGAAGATGCAATAGATTTCAATTTAATAGAAGAACTACATCGCTTAGAGCCATTTGGAATGAGCAATCCTAGCCCAAGATTTATACTAAGAAATTGTGAAATAAAAGATATTTTTAAACTTGGAAAAGAAAAAAATCATTTAAAGTTAAATTTATCTAAGAAAAATACCTATGAATGTATAGGTTTTAACATGTCTTACTTAGCAGAAGGATACAATATAGGTGATAAAGTGGACGTACTATTCCAATTAGATGAAAATACTTATATGGGAAATAGAAAAATACAATTTTTATTAAAAGATATTAGAATGGCTTATCCAAAAGATATAGATAAAAATATTAATAGTATAAAGTTATTAAATAATATAAAACCAAGCCTAGAACAAATTGAAAAAATAAATAGATATGAAGAAATATCTATTGAAGGAA
>JAFOOW010000091.1 GCA_017425305.1 Peptostreptococcaceae bacterium
AATATAGAAATAGAAAATATTAATACTATAGATGGTGGGCATTATGTATTAATGCCATCATTTATAGATTTACATACACATTTAAGAGACCCAGGGTTAACTCATAAGGAAGACTTAGAAAGTGGTCAAAAAGCGGCTTTAAAAGGTGGATTCACAGTATTATGTCCAATGGCAAATACTAAGCCAGTATGTGATAATCCTGAAGTTATAAATTATATAATAAATAAAGCTGAAAACTTAGATTTATGTGATATAAAGCAAGTTTGTTCTATAACTAAAAATTTAGAAGGCGATGAAATGATAGATATAAAGTCTATGATAGAACATACTAGATTATTTTCAGATGATGGATACACATTACACAATACTGAAATAATGAGGGATGCTCTAAAATTATCAAAAGAATTAAATTTTAAAGTTTTAACACATTGTCAACCTGAATTTGAAATAGTAGAAAGAGATTTAAAACTTCTAGAAGAAGTTGGTGGAAACTTACACATATGCCATATAAGTTTAAAAGAAACTTTAGATGAGATAAAAAAATATAAGGATAGAGGTTATAAATTTACTTGTGAAGTAGGTCCACATCATATATATGGATATGGACTTGATTATAAAGTAAATCCATCTTTTGCTGAAGAAGAAGATATGAAGTATTTAATACAAGGTATAAAAGATGGATATATAGATATGATAGGAACTGACCATGCTCCTCACACACAAGAAGATAAGGAAAATGGAGCTCCAGGAATATCTAATATAGAGGTAGCATTCCAGATGGTTAACAAAGTATTTTCAGAAAATCAAATATCATTAAATAAGTTAAGTGAGATGATGAGTGCAAATCCAGCAAAACTTTTAGGCTTAAATCAAGGATTAATAGAAGAAGGTTTAAGAGCTGATTTAGTATTAATAGATGAGAATTGTGAGAATGTTATAGATACAAGCAACTTTATATCAAAAGGAAAAAATAACCCATTTAATGGTCAAAGAGTAAAAGGTAAAGTTATCATGACAATAAAAAATGGAAAAATCATGTATGACATAAAGGGGGATATGTAGATGTATAAGATTTTAGAGAATAAGTATATTGGTGAAGATATGTACTTCATGAAAGTTGAAGGAAATTTTAAAGCTGAAATGGGACAGTTTTATATGCTAAGAGCATGGGATACATATCCTTTATTATCAAGACCTATAAGTGTTCATGATATAGATGAAAATAGTATATCTTTTTTATATAAAGTAGTTGGAGAAGGGACAAAAATATTTAGTACATTAAAAGTTGGAGATGATATAAAACTAGAAGGACCTTATGGAAAAGGATATGAAAAGGTAGAAGGAAAAGTAGCTTTAGTTGGTGGAGGAATTGGAGTAGCTCCATTATACTTAGTTGCTAAAAATATAGAAAATTGTGATGCATACTTAGGATTTAGAAAAGAAGCTATATTAGAAGAAGAGTATAAGTCAGTATGTAATGAAGTTAATATAGCATTAGGAGATACATTTGTAACAGATATATTAGATATAGAAAAGTATGATTATATATTAACTTGTGGACCAACACCAATGATGGAAAAATTAGTTAAGATGGTGGAAGGTACAAGTACTAAAATAATGGTGTCTTTAGAAAATCATATGGCATGTGGAGTAGGAGCATGCTTAGTATGTACTTGTAAAACTAAGTTTGGAAATAAAAAGACATGTAAAGATGGGCCAGTTTTCTGGGGAGAGGACGTGATATTCAATGGCTAATTTAAATGTTAAGTTCGGAAAAATAAATTTCAAAAACCCACTAATAATGGCATCTGGAACTTTTGGATTTGGAAAAGAGTACAACGAGTTATATGATATAGAAAAATTAGGTGGTATAAGTAGTAAAGGCCTTACTTTAGAAAAAAGAGACGGAAATAAAGGAATGAGAGTTTGTGAGACTCCATCTGGAATGATGAATAGTGTCGGTCTTGAAAATCCTGGTGTTAAAGGATTTATAGAAAATGAATTACAATTTTTTAAAACACTAGATACTGTTAGAATTGCTAATGTAGGTGGAGGAACTCTACAAGACTACATAGAGGCAGTTAAAATGTTAAATGAACAAGATATAGATATGATTGAATTAAATATATCTTGTCCAAATGTAAAAGCTGGAGGTATGGCTTTTGGAATAAAAAATGAGGTAGCTAGAGAGGTTGTTAGAGAGGTTAGAAAAATAACAACATTACCATTAATTGTAAAGCTATCACCTAATGCTGAAGATATAGTAGGTATGGCTAAGGTTTGCGAAGAAGAAGGTGCAGATGGAATATCTTTAGTAAATACTTTTAAAGCTATGGCTATAGATATAAATAAGAAAAAGCCAGTATTTGAGAATATTTATGCAGGATTATCGGGACCAGCAATAAAGCCTATAGCTCTTAGAATGGTTCATGAAGTTTGTAAAAATGTAAGTATACCAGTAATGGGAATGGGTGGTATAACTACATGGCAAGATGCAATAGAATTTATAATGGCTGGTGCAACTTGTATACAGGTTGGAACTGCTAACTTTATGAATCCTAAGATAGGATTAGAGATAATAAAAGGTATAGAAGAGTATATGGATAGAGAGGGAATAGAAAGTCTAGAAGAAATTAGAGGAATAATTTAATTAAATTAATTTTAAAATAAAAAATTTATACTAAAGGGAGAATATAATTATGAGTAAAATAGATGTTGTAGAAATACTAAAAGATTGTGATGCATTATTAGAAGGACATTTTTTATTATCTTCAGGAAAGCATAGTAATAGATATGTACAATGTGCTAAAGTATTAAGATTTCCAGACAAAGCTGCTGAAGTTTTAAGTACAGTAGTAGAACAAATAAACGATTTAGATATAGACTTAGTTGTTGGACCAGCTATGGGAGGAGTTATAGTTTCTTATGAACTAGGAAGACAACTAAATAAAGAAACTGTATTTACTGAAAGAAAAGATGGTGTAATGGAATTAAGAAGAGGATTTGAAGTTAAACCAGGTGATAAAATAATAATAGCAGAAGATGTTGTTACTACAGGTAAATCAACAATAGAAACAAAGCAAGCTTTAGAAGCTTTAGGAGGAGAAGTTATAGGTGTGGCTTGTATCGCAAATAGAACTAAGGATGATATAGGTATGCCTATATACAGTGCAATAAAGCTAGATATACAAGTTCATGATGCTGATGACTGTCCTTTATGTAAAGCTAATGAAATAGCATTAGTTAAGCCAGGAAGTAGAGAATTTAAAGAACTAGGAATGTAATAAAAGTCCTCTTTTTAGAGGACTTTTATTTTTTTGTATATTCAACTAATTCTTTTATAAACAAATTTGTTATATGAGAAGTATTTATATTTTTAGGTAGTATATAAGAAAAAGGTCGAGTATAGGATTTTTCTAATTCTATAGTTTCTAATTCATTATTTTCAACTGCTGGAGCTGTAACATAGCTAGAAATTATAGTTATTCCAAGATTATTTTTAACGGCTTCTTTTATTGCATAATTGCTTCCTAACACCATTAAATTATTAGGAACTATTTTATTAGTAGTTAAAAACATATTTATATAATCTCTAGTTCCAGAACCTTCTTCCCTTACTATCCAGTTTTTGTTTTGCAACTTATCTATTGAAAAAGTTCCATTTAGTATATCTGAATTTTTAGAACAAGCTATCACCATTTTATCTTCTAAAAAATAGTTTTGGTTAAAATCAGAAGATGGTGTTGTACCTTCTATTAATCCTATATCTAAGGTGAAATTTTTTATTTTTGAGCATATATGATGAGTATTTTCTATTATAAGTTCAAATTCTATACCAGGATATTTAGTAGAAAACTTAGATAAGAATTTAGGCAACAAATACTCACCTATAGTAAGGCTAGCACCTATTCTCAAGTGTCCTTTTACATGTCCATCTAAGCTTCTAAGTTCAGTTTTAGTTGAATCAATCATATGTAAAATCTCTTTAGCTTTTTTATATAGTAAGTATCCACTTTCTGTAATAACTATATTTTTCTGCTTTACAGATCTATTTATAAGTATAGTATTGAAATAAGCTTCGAGATTTTTTATATGGGTGCTTACACTAGGTTGAGAAAGATTAATACTTTCACCTGCTCTAGTAAAATTTTTAAAATCAACTACAGCAATCAAGGTTTTTAGTTCATCTATCAAAATATCATCTCCTAGCTAATTAATAGATATATTATAACCTAACCATTAATAAAAA
>JAFOOW010000092.1 GCA_017425305.1 Peptostreptococcaceae bacterium
TATACAATAATTAAATTTTATTTAAACTAAATAATCTTATAGAATTCTTATACATAATATTATCGTAGTCTTCTTTACTTATCATATCTTTTAAATCATTAAAATATTGTTGATATAACGATGGCTCTCCTTTAAGATTATGGTGATAAGTATCAACTCCATCTATTGGATTGCCACTACCAAATAATATTTTTTTACTACCAAAAATATTTATAGCCTTTATAACACTTTCTACTGGTACCCACGCTGTATCACCATATAAATTAGGTAATTTAGCTATATATAAAATTAGTTAATTGATCATACTTAACAATTTAACTTTTTAGCTTCTAATATCATAATAAATTCTGCTGTAACTAATACAAAATCTAATTGTGCCACATAATCATCTTTTTCTATTCTAATATCATGTAAGCAAATCATAGAAAAAAAATAGTAGTATTCTATTAAAACAGAATACTACTATCTCTTGTAATTTTATCCAATAACTAAATATTAAATTGTTCTTTATAATTATAGATTAAATTCTATAAATATATTCAAAAAGCCAAATTTCTTTATTATTAAGCTACTACTCCTTAGATTTTAAAGTTTTATTTAAAAATCTCAACTGATCTATCTAATATTTTTGTAAAATAAGCTATAACCATTCCATAGTTAGTTATAGGTACATTTTTTTCTTTACATGCATTTATTTTGTTAAGTACACTTTTTCTATTTACCATACATGCACCACAGTGAATTATTAAATCATAGTCTTCAACATTTTCTTTAAAATCATATCCAACCATATATTCAATATTTAAATCTCCACCAGCTATTTTTCTTAGCATATTAGGTATTTTAACTCTACCTATATCTTCATGTGATACATTATGTGAGCAGCTTTCACATATTA
Organism: Peptostreptococcaceae bacterium; assembly: GCA_017425305.1. Classification (GTDB taxonomy): domain Bacteria; phylum Bacillota; class Clostridia; order Peptostreptococcales; family Peptostreptococcaceae; genus Paraclostridium. The sequence goes on from JAFOOW010000092.1 coordinate 899, forward strand.
ATACTTTATCATTTGGCTTTAAAGTATCTAGCTTTTTTGTTCCTTTTAGAAACTCATTAAGCTCACCTTTTTGTCTAGCAAATAATATTGAAAAACTAGTAAGTTTTAAATCTTTAGGTACTATACTTTCCACTTCTTTAAAGGCTTGAGAATCAGTTATAACTAAATCTACATCCTTTATTTCTTCAAGAGCTTCTTTAAGCTCAGTATCTCTTACAACGTAAGTCTTTATACCATGGTCTAAGCAATCTCTTATAACTTGAACTTGTGGAAGAATTATTCTTCCCTTTGGTGCTTCACTATCAATTGGTACTACTAAAATTACTTTAGAGCCGTATTCTAGTAAGTCACCAACAAGTGATTTTTCTTCCTCCCCATTTTCTAGATGTTTTATTATTTCACTTTTAAGTTCATCAATTCCTTTGTTATCCTTAGCAGATACAGAAACATATGACTTAAAGTTTTTAACTAAAGTATCTAGTTCTTCTTTACTTACAGTATCTATTTTATTTATAACTACAACGTGATTCACATTATATTTAGCTAGTTGTCTCTTCCAAGTTTTATAAGTATCTAAATCAGCATTTCCTGCATCAATTACATATAAGGCAAAATCAAGTCTTCTTAAAACTTCATAACTTTTCTTAATTCTTACAGCTCCAAGTTCTGTTTTATCTTCAAGACCTGCTGTATCAATTAATAATACTGGTCCAAATGGGATAAGTTCCATAGCCTTTTGAACAGGGTCTGTTGTAGTACCTTCTACATTTGATACCAATGATATTTCTTGACCTAAAATACTATTCATAAGAGATGATTTACCACTATTAGTATTCCCATATATCCCTATATGCTTTCTATTTGAATTTGGAGTAATATTCATACTTCCCTCCTATAAGTAAAAGTCTCTTTCACCTTTTTTCATATTTTCTAAGTTTGCTTTAGTCATATTTTTTATATCCTCTCTTTGGATATTTTCAACTTCAGCATCTATCACTTCTAAAGCTTTATCATATAACTCTTTATCACCATAATCTAAAGTAAATTCAAGTAGTGTCATAATTGCATTAGGCTCGCAAACGTATTTTATATTTCCTGATTTAGCTAGGGCCATAAATCTGTCCCCAGTTCTTCCTTTTCTATAACAAGCTGTACAATAGCTTGGTATATATCCATCTTCTAATAACTCTTTTAATATTTCTATTGGGCTTCTTTCATCATTAGTTTTAAATTGTTTTACTTCTAAACCTTCTTCTCTTTGTTTATATCCACCAACCCCTGTAGATGAACCAGCAGATATTTGGCTTACACCATATTTAAGTAATTCTCTTCTCATTTCTGGTGTTTCTCTAGTTGAAAGTATAAGTCCAGTAAAAGGTACTGCAATTCTTAGTATTGCAACTACTTTCTTAAACATTTTATCATCTAATAAATATGGATAGTTTTCAAGAGTCACTCCCTTAGCAGGTTGAAGTCTTGGCACTGATATAGTGTGGAAGCCTACTCCATACTTTTCTTCTAAATGAGTATTATGCATCATAAGAGCTAATACTTCAAATCTAGGGTCAGCAAGACCAAATAATACACCTGCACCTACATCATCTATTCCAGCTTCCATAGCTCTATCAAAAGCAGTTAAATGATAATCATAATCTCCTTTTAAAGATTTTGGATGCATTTTTTCATAAGATTCTTTATGATATGTTTCTTGAAATAATATATATGTACCTATTCCTTTTTCATGTAATTTTTTATAGTTTTCAACAGTAGTAGCTGCTATATTTACATTAACTCTTCTGATTTCTCCATTTTCATTTTGAGTTTTATATATTGTGTCCAAGCATTCTAATGCATAATCTATAGGAGCATTTACAGGGTCTTCACCTAGTTCTAGTGCTAATCTTTTATGTCCCATCTTTTCTAGAATTCGCACTTCTTCTGCAACTTCATCCATAGTTAATTTTCTTCTTTCAAATTTGTTATCTCTCTTGTATCCACAATATACACAATTATTTACACAATAATCACTAACATATAAAGGTGCAAATACTACTATTCTTTTTCCGTATATATCTTTTTTTATTTCACCAGCTAATTTGTATATTTCCTCTAAATCACTTTTATCTTCAGTTTGAAGTAATATAGCTATATCTTTATATGATAGACCATCTCTTTTTTTAGCTTTTTCTAGAATTCCCTTAATTTCCTCATTACTTGGATTCTTAGTTTCTTCTAATATTTTGTATATAAGATCATGATTTATGAACATAACTATTCTCCTTTTATCAAAATTTACTTTTTATATAATATTCCTTTACTATATAGCTGTTTTTACTATGTTACTTTAATATTAATTAAAATATAAAATTTATTCAAAATCAGGATTATCTCCTCTTGCAACAACTAGCTCAAATCCAGATTCTCTAAGTTTTTTTTCTATTTCATTTCTATACTCTGCATCTTCATCTAATATAAATGCTTTATTATTATATAAAGAATATTTTTTTCTAACTGCCATTGGTGATAAGTTAGGCATTATAACATTTGCTCCTGCTCTTAAACCTTCAGTTCTTCCATTGCTATCTATACTTGCAAGTGCTGTAGTTGCAGGTAATAACACCTTTGGTAATAATAATCTTGTTATTGCAAGTAAAATTACAGTTTTTTCTGTAGTACCTGCTGTACAATCTCTAAGTGGTGTATCTTTATGAGGAATAAATGGACCTATACCACACATTGCAGGTTCTAATTCTTTTACAAATCTTAAATCATTTACCAAATCCTCATTAGTTTGATTTGGTAGTCCTACCATGAACCCTGCTCCAGCTTGGAATCCTATTTCCTTTAAATCTCTTAAGCAACGTCTTCTCTCTTCAAACGATTCAGTGTTATGTATAAATTCATAAAGACTTTTAGTTGCACTTTCATGTCTAAGTAAAAATCTATCTGCTCCAGCTTCGTATAATTTTTTATAAGACTCGTAACTTCTTTCTCCAATAGATAGTGTTAGTGCATTATCTGGAAACTCTTTTTTTATAGCTTTTATAATTTCAACCATTTTTTCATCTGTATAGAAAGCATCTTCTCCACCTTGTAAAACAGTTGTCTTATATCCTAATTCATCTCCTCTTCTAACGCACTCTAGTATATCATCTATATCTAATCTATATCTTTCTGCATTTTTATTACTTCTTCTAAGTCCACAATATCTACAATCTTTTTTGCAGTAACTACTAATCTCTATTAATCCTCTAACAAATACTGTATTTTTAAAATATCTATATCTTGTTTCGTAAGCTTTATCTATAAGAAATTTTTTACTATTCTCATCTATATTATCTAACAAATATAATAATTCTTCTCTTGATGCATCATTAGTATCATATAGCTTTTGTATTATCTCCTTAACATCCATTTTTATCACCTCTATCTCTATACAATAAATTTATTACTTAACTTATGTATATTTTAAATATTTTTTGCAATTTACTATTTTTTAATTATGAAACTATTAATATACTATTTTTTTATATAAATAGGCTGTCCTAAATTCATTTATATTTAGGACAGCTTATTAAAAATTATTAACTTATGTAAAGTTTATTATCTCATATCAAGATTTTTTATTCTTCATCAAGTCCTAACATGTGCTTTTTAGAACTATATGATGTATGTAAAAGCTCATGTGCCACGTGTGATAATGGCTCTCCGTAGAATTCATCATATACAGCTATTATATCTGGATTTTGATAACTACTCTTTATTTTTAATTCTACATCTTTACCATATAACCCCTCTATACGGCTAAGTCTTATTTTATCATTTATTACTTTTGTAGTTTTAGGTTGTCCACCTCCACCGATGCAACCACCTTTACAAGCCATTACTTCTACAAAGTCATATTTAACTTCATCATTTTTTATCTTTTCAATTAATGTTCTTGCATGAGCTGTTCCTTGTACTACAGCTAATTTTAAGCTAACATCACCTATAGTTATAGAAGCTTCTTTTACTCCTTCTAAACCTCTTACTGGTTCAAATTTTAAAAGTTCTTCTGTTGGGTCTTCTCCTGTTATTGAGTGATATGCAGTTCTAATAGCAGCTTCTGTAACACCACCACTATTACCAAATATAACTCCAGCACCACTACCTAAACCTAACATATTATCAAATTTAGAACCTTCTAAGTTGCCAAAGTCTATTCCTTCTTCTTTTATCCACTTAGCTAGTTCTTTAGTAGTTATTATGATGTCGTTATCTCTTAAACCTTCTATATCATTAAACATAGCTGAATCATTCATTTCAGGTCTATCTATCTCAAACTTTTTAGCAGTACATGGTGTTATTGTAACATTTACTATTCTTCTTGGA
>JAFOOW010000093.1 GCA_017425305.1 Peptostreptococcaceae bacterium
TTAAGATACTGAGCATAAAAACTTACTAAGCTTTTAACTACGTTTTTGTCTAACTCTTCAGTTTTTTTCTTATATCCACCTTCACATTGCTTTATTTTATCTAAAAACTCTTTACTTTCTTGATTTAACTTTAATCCAGCTTCTCTTAAAGCCTTTATTTCACTAGCTGTTAAGTTTCCTATTTCACTTTCATCTATAAGCTCACCATTTTCTTTTACAGGAATACTCATTAAGCCTCTTTCTGTTATTTCAAACTTAAAGCCTTTCGGCTTTGCAAATTCATTTAATTCACTTATTATACTTTGAATATTATTTTCAAGCTCTGTCATTAGTAATCTACTGTGATATTCATATTCTTTAGTAGTGAATATTTTAGGTATTTCAACTTTTAATTTTTCACTAATTTCTTCTATATCCTTTTTAAATTTAGAGCCTTGTCCACATTCAAAAGATAATGCTATTGGTTCATTAGCATTTTTAAAATTATATACATATGCCCAGTCTTTTAACTTTGACGTGTCTTTTTTTAATCTATCTATAAGAGTATGGGTATAGCTATTTCTACCTGTACCACTAGCCCCAGCTACATAAATGTTATATCCTTTTTGTTTCATTTTAAGACCAAACTCTATAGCCTTAACTGCTCTATCTTGTCCAATTATATCTTTTTTAGCTTCTATATCTTCAGTTGTGTTAAAGTTTAAATTGTCTAGATTACAATAAGATTTAAGCTTGTTTATATCCAATTTAAGATTATCTGAATTAAACATTTATTCACCTCATAATATGTATTTTATTCCTTATTTTTACCTATTATTTAATAAATAATGTATTAATACAAAAACTTAATTTAATATCCTTAAAAAAGGATAGTTTCCTATCCTCTTCTAATTATTCTGCTTTCTTTGAATCCAATTCTATTCTATCTGGTAACTCAGATAAATTTGTTTCTACAACTACATATGGATGAGATTCTTCTTTACTTTTATGTACCATTTCTACTTTCATAACTTTTTTATCTTCTTGAGTAGTCATTTTTATACTTTGTATTTCTATTCCATGTTCCTTATCTTCTCCTCTAGTAGCAATTACATATATCTTATTGTCCATTTTAACAGCCAATGCTCTCTCTTCATTTTCATATTTGCCCATCATATCTAGTATTTTGTCTGGTATCTCATTCTTTTGAACCATTACATAATCAACTGGTTTAGATTTATCTAAAAACATCTTTGGAATAAATACAAATCCTCCTATAAATAAAACTAATGCCAATACACCATATATAACACCTTTAGTGTTAAACTTTATATTCATACATATCACCCCCTATAAAAATATATGAGGTTATCCTAATTGATAGAAGTTAATTTTATTTAAATACTTATAAAAAAAGAAGCCATGAAAGTTTGTAACTATCCTAATTAGGAAGTTTACATACCTTCATGGCTTATGTTTCAGTGTTTAGTGTTAATAATTTTATAGAACTATTATATCATATTCTTATTAATAATTCTATTAATTATTTTTTCTCTATAGCTTCTTTAACACTCTTTACTATATCAGCAGCTGTTAATCCATAGTGTTTTAAAAGTTCTTTAGGATTTCCAGATTGTCCAAATACATCTTTAACCCCAACCTTCTTAACTATAACTGGACATTCTTCACCAACAACTTCACTTACTGCTGAACCTAATCCACCTATTATACTATGTTCTTCTGCTGTAACAATAGCTCCTGTTTCTTTTGCAGCCGCTATTATTATATCTTTATCTATAGGCTTTATTGTAGCCATATTTATTACTCTAGCATTTATACCTTGTGCTTTTAATTCTTCATGAGCCATTATAGCTTCATTTACCATTATACCACAAGCTATTATAGTTGCATCATTACCTTCTCTTACAACTGTCCCTTTTCCTATTTCAAAGTTATAGTTATCATCAAATATAGTTGGTACTGCTGCTCTTCCAAGTCTAACATAAACAGGTCCATTATATTTTGCTATTTCAAATATAACTTTCTCTGTCTCAGTTCCATCAGCTGGAACTATAACAGTCATATTAGGTATAGCTCTCATTATAGCTATATCTTCTACACTTTGATGAGATGCACCATCTTCACCTACAGTTATACCTGCATGTGTAGCACATACTTTAAGATTTAATTTAGGGTAACAAGCAGAGTTTCTTATTATCTCAAAAGCTCTTCCTGCTGCAAACATCGCAAAACTACTTGCAAAAGGTATTTTACCTGCTGCTGCTAGTCCACAAGCTGCTCCCATTAAGTTTTGCTCTGCTATCCCCATGTTGAAAAATCTATCTGGGAAAGTTTTTAAAAAGTCATTTGTTTTTGTTGATTTAGATAAGTCTGCATCTAAAACAACTACCTTATCATTAACTTGACCTAATTTTACTAATGCTTTTCCATAAGCTTCTCTAGTAGCTATATTACTCATTATCAGCACCTCCTAATTCAGCTAAAGCTATTTCTAAGTCATTATCACTTGGAGCATTTCCATGCCATCCTGCATTGTTCTCCATAAATGATACTCCTTTACCTTTAACAGTTTTAGCAACTATCATAGTTGGCTTTCCAACTGTTTCTTTAGCCATATCTAGTGCTGCAAATATTTGATCAAAATCATGACCATCTATTTCTATTACATTCCATCCAAAACTTTTAAACTTGTCCACTATAGGACCTATATTCATTACTTTTTCTACTTCTCCATCAATTTGTAAACCATTGTAGTCTAAAAATGCTACCATATTGTCTAATTTATAATGAGCAGCACTCATAGCAGCTTCCCAAATTAGACCTTCTTGAACTTCTCCATCTCCAAGTAATGCATATACTCTCCATGGAGCATTGTCTAATTTAGATGCCATAGCCATACCACATGCTACAGAAAAACCTTGTCCTAAAGAGCCTGTAGACATTTCTACTCCAGGTGTTCCTTTCATGTCTGGATGACCTTGTAACATAGCACCTACTTTTCTTAAAGATAATAATTCTTTTTTATCAAAGTATCCTCTTTCTGCTAAAGTTGCATATAAAACTGGAGCAGCATGTCCCTTTGATAAAACAAA
>JAFOOW010000094.1 GCA_017425305.1 Peptostreptococcaceae bacterium
AAGTGGATATTAAAGAGATAATACAAAAGCTATATGATACAAATGATGCATCAAGAGAAGAATTATTATATTTATTAGATAATATAGATGATAATAGTAAAAAATTTCTTATAGAGAAAGCTTATGAAACAAGATATAGATATTTTAAAAACACAGTATTCGTTAGAGGATTAATAGAGATTAGTAGTTACTGTAAAAAAGACTGTAGATATTGTGGACTTAGAAGAAGTAATAAAAATGCAGAAAGATATAGATTAGATATAGATGATATACTAGAATGTGTCAGAAGAGGAGATGAATTAGGTTATAAGACAACTGTTTTACAAGGAGGAGAAGATGCCTTCTATACAGATGAAAAAATGGTTGAGATTATAAAAGCTATAAAAAAAGAGTTTCCAAACAATGCACTAACATTATCTATTGGAGAAAGAAGTTACGAGTCTTATAAAAAATTATACGAGGCTGGAGCAGATAGATTTTTACTTAGACATGAAAGTGCAACTAGAAGTCTTTATGAATCTATACATAATACTGAATCATTTGAAGAAAGAAGACGTTGTTTGAGAGATTTAAAGGAAATAGGCTTCCAAGCTGGAGCAGGCTTTATGGTAGGATTACCAAATCAAACTAATGAGGATTTAGTAAATGATTTAAGATATGTAAAAGAATTAGAACCTGCAATGTGTGGTATAGGTCCATTTATTCCTCATAAGGATACACCACTTAGAGATTGTACAGCAGGTACTACAGAAAAAACTATAATTTTACTTGCAATAACAAGATTATTACTACCAAAGGTGTTATTACCTGCAACTACAGCACTTGCAAGTATAGATAGTAATGGAAGAAATGAAGGTTTAAGAGCAGGAGCAAATGTTATAATGCCTAACTTATCACCAATGGCAGTTAGAAAAAAATATGCTTTATATAATAATAAAGCATTTATATTAGATGAAGATGCAGAATATAGAAAGGAGATAGAAGAAAAGCTAAGACAATCAGGGTTTGAATTAGTTGTTGCAAGAGGAGATAATCCTGATTTTGAATAAATTTTAGATTTTAATTAATATTAAAGTAAGATACACGAATACTAGCTATATAATAAATGAATTTTATATAAAAGGTAAATTTTTGGATAAGGGAGAGTAGTTATGTTCATAAATCATGATTTTATATACAAAATATTAGAAGAAACTAAGAATCCAAGCAATAAAGAGATTAAAGAAGTTCTAGAAAAGGCTAAAAAAAGAGATGGTCTATCATATAAAGATATAGCCATATTACTTCAAGCTGAAGATAAAAGTGATTTAGAAGAAATATACAAATTAGCTGGTGAAATAAAAAAAGATATATACGGAAAAAGAATAGTAGTATTTGCACCTTTATATGTTAGTGATTATTGTGTAAATAATTGTGTATACTGTGGTTACAAGAGAGACAACAAATTTACAAGAAGAAAATTAACTATGGATGAAGTTGCAGAAGAAGTAAGAATTCTAGAAAAAATGGGACATAAAAGATTAGCACTAGAACTAGGTGAAGATCCTGTAAATGCTCCTATAGATTATGCTCTAGAATGCTTAGATACAATATATAAAACTCAAAATGAAAATGGAGAAATCAGAAGAGTTAATGTAAATATAGCAGCTACTACTGTTGAAAACTATAGAAAATTACATGAAAAAGGAATAGGTACGTATATATTATTCCAAGAAACATATCATAAAGAATCTTACGAAAAAATGCATCCAAAATCTTTAAAGGGAGATTATAAATATCATTTAACTGCTTTTGATAGAGCTATGGAAGCTGGAATAGATGATGTGGGAGCAGGTGTATTATTTGGACTTGCTGATCCTAGATTTGAAGTATTAGGTCTTATGATGCATAATGCTCATTTAGAAGAAAAGTATGGAGTAGGATTCCACACTATATCAGTGCCAAGACTTCAGCCAGCTAAGGGAGTTACCCTTGAAAACTACCCATATTTATTAGATGATAAAATGTTTAAGAAAGTAGTTGCAATATTAAGAATTGCAGTACCTTTTACTGGTCTTATACTTTCAACTAGAGAAACTCCAGAAATGAGAAGAGAATTACTTAAATATGGTGTAAGCCAAATATCTGCTGGTTCATCTACAGGGGTTGGGGGATATAAACAAAGAGAAGAAGGTTTAGAAGTAAAACAATTTAAAACTAATGATGAAAGAAGTCCAATAGAAATATTAAAAGAGTTGCTAGAGGATGGATATATACCAAGTTACTGTACGGCTTGTTATAGAAAAGGTAGAACTGGGGACAGATTTATGGCTCTAGCTAAATCAGGAAATATAAAATATGTTTGCGAACCTAATGCAATTATGACTCTTCTTGAATTTACTTTAGATTATGGTGATAAAGAGCTATATGATAAAGCTCAAGAAGTAATAAATGCTGAAGTTGAAAATATCCAAAGAGAGGATATAAAAAATATGACTAAAGCAAGCTTAGAAAAAATGAAAAAGGGTGAAAGAGACTTTTACTTATAGGAGGACAGTATGAATATTACTCCAAATTCAAATAGAAAACATATAGGTATATATGGGAATACAAATAGTGGTAAATCATCACTTATGAATGTTATTTTAGGTCAAGAAATATCACTTGTATCTGATGTAGAAGGGACTACAACAGACCCTGTTCAAAAGGCTATGGAACTTATTCCATTTGGACCAGTATTATTAATTGATACAGCAGGTCTTGAAGATAAAACTGAACTTGGAACAGTAAGAATTAAGAGAAGTTATGAATTCTTAAGAAGACTTGATTTTGCTTTATATGTAGTTGATGCAGGAAATGCTGATTTAGATACTTATAAGGTTTGGAAAAGAGAAGCAGCTAAATACAATTTAGACCATGTTGTAGTTATAAACAAGATAGATACTGTAAATAAAGAAGAAATAGATGTTTTAGTTAAAAACTTTAAGTCGTATGTTTTTGTATCGGCTAAGGATAAAGAAGGAATTGATGAACTTAGAAATAAAATAATAAAGCATCTAGAAAATGGTGAAGAGGAAAAACCTCTTGTTGGTGACTTATTAGAATATGGTTCAAAAGTAGTTTTAGTAGTTCCCATTGATAGTGAAGCACCAAAAGGAAGAATAATTCTTCCACAAGTCCAAGTTATAAGAGATTGCTTAGACCATGGTATAAAGACTTACGTTGTAAGAGATACTGAACTTAAAGAAGCTCTTGAGGAGTTAAAGGATGTAGATTTAGTTATAACTGACTCTCAAGCTTTTAAAGAAGTTGAAAGTATAATACCTAAAGACTTAAAGCTTACTAGTTTTTCAATATTATTTGCTAGACAAAAAGGTGAGTTTAATGAGTTTTTAAAAGGAACAAAAAAGCTAGATACTTTAAAACCAAATGATAGAATATTAATTTGTGAAAGTTGCTCACATAATGTATCACATGAGGATATAGGTAGAGTTAAAATACCTAATATGCTAAGAAAAATAGCTGGTGGAGATTTAAAAATTGAATATATGGTTGGATATGATTTTAAAGAAAATGTTGAAGACTATGATTTAATAATTCACTGTGGTGCATGTATGGTAAATAGAAAAAGTGTGCTTAATAAAATAAGTGCATGTAAAGAAAAAAATGTACCTATAACTAACTATGGAATGGTTATAGCTTATTTTACAAAAATATTAGATAGATCAGTTGAGATTTTTAAATAAAATTTAAGGCCTGTGGAGTTAATCTATTTTCTAGGTTAACTCTATAGGTCTATTTTATTATCATTTACATATTATAAAGTAATAATAAATTAAGAAAATTAGAAGTGAATTCTAATAAAATATAATAGTATACTCCTTTACCGTAAATACTAATTTTGAAAGAAATTTATGGTATAGGAGTTTTTTATGAAAAAGATTTAAATGAATTTATAAGTGATAAATTACCTAATGAATATATACGTTTATTAATTTATTCATAGCGTAATTTTGTTTATTGATACTAAGATAGATGGATATAAGCTTAGAAAATCAAATTTATGAAATGTGGAAAATAATTAAAAAGGTAATGTAAAATAAGTTATACTTAATAGAAAGTAAAGTGATTTAATAGATTATATTATATAAATTAGTATTTAATTATAGGTGATAATATGGTATATAGGTCGGGTAAAAATGGGTATTACAAATCTTATGAATATGCAAAAAGCATATTAAGTAGAATGAAGAAAATAACGGCATTTAAAGCATTCAGTAATGAAGGACATAATTATTATGAGTTAGTAAATAGTATAAAAAATTATTATAATTTAATTTTGTTTGATGAAGACTCAAATGAGTATTGGTTTGATACTAACTGTGGATATAAGGGGATGGGAAGCCTTTATAGTGAAAAAATTTTAAGATTAGTGGGTATTAGAGAAGCTTATAATATAGAATCGAAAAAACAAATATATAAATTTAATTTGTGTCCAATTAATAACTTAAATCTTTTAGTTGTTGAGATTGATTTATTAAATACTATTGAAAAGTATTTTATAAAGTCTTTAATAAGCTTAGATTTTGAAAATGCATATTTAAGATATAAAGCTTTAGAAGATTTAAAAATCTTTGGAGTTGTAAGATCTATTAATAATGCTATAGGTGGAGATTTATATATGAAGTATTTTAATAAATATGCCCCTAAAGATATTAAAGGGAAAGAACGTATGCTAGGATTATTTGATGATGATGGACATTATGAAGAGTTTATAACACAGGGTGCTAAAAAGTACGCTGTATCAGAAATAAATCCAAAAACTGGTGAAGA
>JAFOOW010000095.1 GCA_017425305.1 Peptostreptococcaceae bacterium
AAAAGTTGTCCATCGCTCAGCTATCATTATCTGAATATCTGGCTTGGTTGTTTGTTTAATTCTTGAAAGAATTATATTTTATAATTAACCTACTGTTTAATTTTCAAAGTTCTTATGTCCTTTTCTCTTGGACAAGTAATACTTTACCATCTATTTCATTTATCGTCAACACTTTTTTAAAACTTTTTTATTTTTATTTTCTAAAACATAAAAGAAACACCTTTTAATCCTTAATTATTAGTGTTTCTTTTAGTCAATTATTATTGTATATCAGCTTCTATTTCCTTTAAAACTTCAACTGTATTATTTATAACTGTATTTGTATCTACTTCATAATATTCACAGTCAATAAATCTTTCTATTCCTTCCACTTCTTCTATGCTACAGTTTAGTGCAAATAATACTGCATCCGCATTCTTTATTGTTTCTTCAGAAACTTCAGATATTATAACACCTTCTTTTTGTATTTCTGTATCAAGATTTAATCCTCTATCTGCACAAGCTTTTGTTAAAGCATTCACACATTCTTTATTTTCACATATTGCAACTATCTTTTTCATATTTAATTAAACCTTCCTAAAATTATATTTATCTATTTATATTAACATAAATTTCAATATATTAATCCACATCTTTTAATCTATATAATTTATTAGATTTCTTACCTGTATTATCTGTTCTTCATAATTTGTATGACTATTTATTATATTTATTAAATCTAATAGTCTTTCTTCAACTTTATCTTCCAGTGTTTCTATATCATTTAATTCTTCCATAAAGTCTTTTTCCATACATACTCACCTCTTTTTTGAAGTATGTACATATATCTAAGTTTTTATAACCCAATAAGCTTTATAAATAAAAAACACCCTTAACAATTTAATAAGGGTGTTTAAAATAATCTATTTAACTAATTTCTTTAACTCATCTGCAACAAATTGAACTTTTGTTCCAACTATTACTTGTATACTAGTTTTACCTGGTCTCATTATTCCAGCTACTCCTGCAGATTTTATAAGTTTTTCATTAACTTTAGATTGATCTTTTATTTCTAAACGAAGTCTTGTTACACAGTTATCTATTGATACTAAGTTTTCTTTTCCACCTAAACCTTCTAATATTATAGATGCCATTTTTGTAAAGTCATCATTTGCTACAACAACATTCTTTTCAGCTTCTATATCATCATCTTCTCTTCCTGGAGTTTTTAAGTTTAACTTAACTATCATAAATCTAAATACTATGTAGTATATTACTCCAAATACTAAACCTATAGGTATTAACATTAATGGATTTAATGCCATTGGAGCATTAAAGCTTAATAACCAGTCTATAAGTCCTGCACTGAAGTTAAATCCTGCTCTTACAGGTAGTAATGTTGTTACAAATGCAGATATACCTGTTAATACAGCATGTGCTATGTATAATGGTGGAGCTAAGAACATGAATGAGAATTCTAATGGTTCTGTAACACCTGTAACAAATGAAGATACTGATGCTGCTAATAGTAATCCATACACAGCTTTTTTCTTGTTATCTTTAGCTGTATGATACATTGCTAGAGCTCCTGCTGGTAAACCAAACATCATTACTGGGAAGAATCCAGTCATGTACATACCAGTTACACCTTTAACTCCTGTCCCTGCCCAGAAGTTACCTATATCATTTATACCTGCAACGTCAAACCAGAATACAGAGTTTAATGCATGGTGAAGTCCAGTTGGTATTAATAATCTATTTAAGAAAGCATATATACCTGAACCTATAGCACCTGTTCCAACTATCGCTTTCCCAAATGAAACTAATGCATTATATACTACTGGCCAAACAAAGAATAATATAAGTGCAGCTATAAGCGAAAGTCCTGCTGTTACTATAGCAACACATCTCTTACCACTAAAGAAAGATAATGCATCTACAAGTTTAACATTTTTAAATCTATTATAACAATTAGCACCTATGATACCTGTTAATATACCTATAAATTGACACTGAGTTTTTGAAAATGCTGCTGGTACCTCTTCAACTGGTATTTCTTTAAGTAATGCAACTACTGATGGTGATAATAATGTTGTTACTATTAACCAAGAAACAAGTGCTGCAAGTGCCGCTGTTCCATCATTATCATCAGACATACCTATCCCTACACCTAATGCAAATAATATTCCCATATTATCAATTAGTGCAGCTCCTGCTTTTATAAGAAAAGCAGCTAAAACACTATTTGCTCCCCATCCTGATGGATCTATTGCATAACCAATTCCCATGAATATACTTGCAACTGGTAAACATGCAACTGGAAGCATTAGAGATTTTCCTAATCTCTGTAATGTTTTCATCATAAAACATTCCCCCTCCTGATTGTTCATATTTATAAAATAATTATGTTTTATAAAACTCTAAAAACAAATATTATTTCCATTTTTGGTAATTTATTTACTTTAATTTTATAATTATATAATCTTAATTGTCAATGATTTTAGTTTTATATAATATAAAAGCTTGAGAACAAAAGATTTTATTCTCAAGCTTTTTAAATTAATTATTTACTTTTTCAATATATTTACAATTTACATCTATATGATTTAGAAAAACTAATAATCTCTCATAAAGTGGATTTACTTTATCTCCAAATTTTCTTTCTAAGTGTATTCCGATTTCTTCAACAGTTCTTATACCATCAATTAATAAGAATACTTCACTACTATATTGATCTAGTTCCATTTTCTTATATTTAGGAATATTCAATCTTAGCTTTCTAAAAATTTGTTGTATTTTATGATCTTGTTTTTCAAGTATTGTAACTATTCCACTTTCATTAACTTCATATTCAAGTTCATCTCTAACCTTAAATACTATATTTAAAATATCTTCATTAGTTTTCATTTTTCTTCACTTTACCAACCATTATAGGTAATGCTGTAGCTACAACTAATATTACTAATAATACTACTGCCATCATATTTCCAGCAGCAAATCCTGTTGGAGTTTTAGGAGTTATTATTCCAGTTACTTGTAATATCATACCTATTAATCCTACTATAGATCCACCAGCAACGAAACCAGAAGATAAACTTATACCATTTGATACTCTAGCTTCTTTTTCAGCTTCACTCTTACACATTTTTTCAACGAATACACGTATTAATGCTCCTACTAATATTATAGAAGTTGTTGATATTGGTAAGTAGAATCCTATTGCTATTGTCATTATTGGTAAATCTAAGAAGAATAAGAATATAGCCATAACAACACCAGTTATTATCATACCCCAAGGTAAGTTTCCTGACATTATACCAGATGTTAATGTAGACATTAAGTTAGCTTGTGGTAATGCAAATTGAGCTTCTGGTCCTGTAACAGCTAATTGACTAGAAAGTAATATTATTGTTCCAGTTACAACAACTACACCTACTATACTAGCTATTACAAATGAGTTTTGCATTTCTTTCTTACTTCCACCTATTATGTAAGTAACCTTTTGAGATTGGCTGTATCCACCAGCTACAGCTATAGCTACAACCATGAATGTTGCGAATAATAATAATGATTTATTATCAGCTGTGCTTGTCCATCCCATAACAACAAACACTAATGTTAATATAACTAATGATGCTATTGTCATACCAGAAACAGGAAGGTTAGATGTTCCTATTGTACCAGTTAAACGTCCAGCAACTATTACGAATAATAAAGATAATATTAGTGAAACTATAGCACCAACTATTGCCATAACTATACTTCCAGATATCATAAATGCAGCTACGAATGCTATAACTACTGAAGCTAAAAGTATTATCATTTCTCCTGAACTTCCTTCAGAGTTTCCATTATTAGAAGTTCTAGCTTTTAAAGTTTCTTTTATAGAAACAACTATTGTTGGTATAAGCTTTAATGCACCTATTATACCACCACAAAGCATCATACCTGCTCCTATGTACTTAACATAACTTCCAGATATAGCATTTACATCCATTTGGTTTATAACTATAGATGCATCATTCCATGCATTCATGTTATTAGCTGCCATATCAGTGAAGTAACCGATTAATGGAGCTATACCAAAGTTTGCTAATACTGCACCTGCAAACATAGTTAAAGATACTTCTAATCCAACTATAAATCCTATACCTAATAATAATGGGTTTACTTCTGTTGCAAACTTCCATTTGTAGAACTTACTTCCTACTAAAGATATAGTATTGTTTATTAAATTTAAGAATGATCCTGTTAATACGTTTATAGCACCACTTATACCAAAACCTATTCCCATGTACTTTATAGCATCTCCGCCACCTTCAGAAGCAACTAATGTTTCTGATATAGCCATAGATTCTGGATACATAAGCTTTCCATGCTCTTCTATTATTAAGTAGTTATATACTAATGATGATGCACCTATACCAAATAGACATCCACCAATCCCTACTATAACTCCTTCAAAGAATGTAACTTGACTTCCGATAAGAATTATAGCTGGAACTACGTATATCATACCACTTGCTATAGATTCTCCACCACTTGACATACCTTGTATTATATTTTTACCCAGTATACCTTTTGACTTAGCAAATACACCTATAAGCATTGACCCTATTATTGCACCAGGTATACCAGCTGCAACCGTTAACCCAGATTTCATACCTGAATATGCTGTTGATGCTGCAAATAATGTAGATAATATAATACCTATTATTAATACTGTAAGGTTTACACCTTTTTTAGACTTATCATTTATGTAAGGTACATAGTCTTTACCATGAACTCCACCATAAGCCTCTTTTGATAACTTATTTTCCATCTCAAAATTCCTTTCTTATAATTAAATTTTAATTAATTATAACATATAGTTGGAAAATATAACATATTTAAATATATTTTTACATCAATTCATTATTTTTCAATATTATTATATATAATTTTCATATTCTAATTAATTAATAAATATATATTTAAATAAAAATAACCTCTATTTACTTTATAATTGCAAACAAGGTTATTTTTATAGCTTCTATATAAATTCAACTTCTACACTTTATAAACTTATGTTAATTACATATACTAATGAAGATAGCTAAGTATATAGCACTCAACGCTAACATTTAATCTTTGAAGTATTACATTATCTTCTTGAGTATCTACTATCCTAAACCATATATCATTTTTATATGATTTTCTACTTACAATATCGTTTATTTTCATTTATATACACCTTTATAAAACAGTTTATTGTATTTACTTTCAATATATTAAATTTATTGTAGAACTGTGATAAAAAACACCCCTATATAATCATTGATTACATAGGGGTATTTGACTTATATTATTTTATAACTGTAAATAGTTCTTCTGGCTTAGATGCCATAATACTATTAGCTAATTCTTGTCTTAATGATAATAACTTTTCTTGATCTTCTATTTTCATAGGAACATTTTTAGCTTTGCACTTATGTGATAACTTTGAATATGCTATAAACTCTTCTGGTATTATACCTTCTCTTAAGTATAGTTTAACCATCTTTTCTTTATATCCTATTTCAAAGTAATATCTACCACCACCAGGTGCTACTTGCCCTAACTTATCTTCTGAGTATTCTGTATCTAATCTTATTGAATCATAAGTTTTTACACGCATAACCATTTCTGTAGCATCTATAATTCCTCTACCATTTTTCCCTATTCCACTATAAAAGCTAAAGTGTCCTCTTTCTGGGATATCATCACAAAGTTCTGGGAATGTCATTAGCATTATTTTAAATGCAAGTGCTGCTCCACCTATCATCTGTCTTCCATGGTATTTTAATATATCATCATAAGTTATTTCTATTATATCACCTTGGTCTTTTACTATAACTTTTTCTGTCATCTCTTACTCTCCTATTATTTTATAAATAGTTCTTCTGCATTAACCTCAGTTTCTATCATTCCAGTTTTTAACATGAAGTCTGCTACATTTTGGAATGCTTTAATATCTGCATCTGTAGTTTCCATATTGAAATCATATTGTTTGTACATTTCTTCAACTGCTGATTTTTCTAAGTCAAGTTCTTTTGCAACTATTTCCATAGCTTCTTTATGATTTTCATTTATGTATTTTATTATATTTTTTTCTGCATTCATAAATATTTCTATA
>JAFOOW010000096.1 GCA_017425305.1 Peptostreptococcaceae bacterium
AGTTTAACAAATTTAAAATTATTTGTCAACACTTTTTTTGTTGTTTATTTATTTTCGTTTTGTCCGTTTCTTAAGGACAAATAATAATATATCATCTTGATTTTATTACGTCAACACTTTTTCTAAAAAAAGTTTTATTTTTTATTTATTCATATTTTAATTTTAGGTTTGAATATTATTATCCTATAGTTTATACCTTGATTACATAACAGTATTATTGCATATATTTTATTAATAAATAATTTATATATTTTATATTTTTTACTAATAAATATGTTAAAATATTTTAAACAATTATTTATTGGACATAATTACATTATATATTTCTAAATAAAGGAGGTGTTAATTTGAATACTTACCTTAGAGAGCCTATAAATGGTTTTACTCATCTGGCTGGGGCTATACTTTCTTTCGTAGGTCTTTTAGCTTTAGTTATTAAAACTACACTTACTAATCCTACTATAATAAACATAAGTGCTGTAATAGTATTTGGTATTAGTATGATATTACTTTATTCAGCTTCTGCCACTTATCACTTAGTAGTTTCATCTGATAAAGTTATAAGCTTTTTAAGAAAATTAGATCATTCTATGATTTTCGTTTTAATAGCAGGATCATATACTCCATTCTGTTTAATAGCATTGGAAGATTTTAAAGGTTGGATACTCTTTACTATCATATATGCTATAGCAATTTTAGGTGTATTATTTAAAATGTTATGGTTTAAATGTCCTAGATGGGTTTCTACAATAATCTATATAGGTATGGGATGGATGGCTATTTTTATAATAGGACCATTATGTAGAGTAATTTCTTCTCAAGGAGTTTTCTTACTAGCTCTTGGAGGTATATTCTACACTATTGGTGGAGTAATATATGGTGTAAAACCAAAATATCTTAAGTTTAAACACTTAGGTTTTCATGAAATATTCCATATATTTGTGTTATTAGGAAGCTTAACTCATTTTTTATGTGTATTTAATTATGTAATATAATAAAAGCCTATATGACTAGTCATATAGGCTTTTATTATATTAACTTATTATAATCATCTTCTGTAGGTTCAATTAATTCTTTTTTATTTCTCATATGCCTAAACTTAGATAATTCTCTATAAATTCTACTTCTAGCAATATTTATATCTCCTATAGGTTGGTGCTCTAATAATGAATGTCCTGGTGAAAATGATAAATTCTCTTCTAATTTTTCTCTCTCTTCTGTTCTAAAATTCTGCTTAGGTATTATTATTTCTGCAACTTTTATAAATGGAGATTTTTTCTCATCCCATTCTATACTTGAATCATTTATAGGCATTTCTTTTTCATTTAACTGAAACTGTACAACAAAATCAAATATAGCTTCATATTCAGATAAATGTTTTTGCATATTATCACTTAAATATTCTTTAGTTAAAACCTTAGGCATTTGACTTTTATATTTAGATTTAGGTATAACAGAATATTTTACAACTCTATTTCCATACATATAAGGAGTAGTACTCCAATATCTTACATCCAAAGGACTAGTTTGATTTTTCCTGTTAACTATTATGTCTTTTATCGATTTTAAATTTCCCTTTTCAATAAATTTATATAAAAGCATAAATGGATTCTTCTTTTTTAAAGCATAGTAAATTACATCTCTAAATAAAGGTAACGTTCCTATTGGCATAGTAGGCATAGTAAGAAGTATGAAATCTTGAGTATATTTCTCATCTCTGCTATACTTTTCTCCTTTAACACCTATTAGTTTTATAGCCATTCCCCTTAAGTCTTTAGACTTATCACTTTTTACTTTATTACCACCACTAGAGAATCTAATAAGTGTAGAATATACTTTCCCTGGTTCAAAGATACCTACATTAAGCTCTTCTGGCAAGCTATCTATTACCTTAAACTCTGCCTTTAATAAGCCTAATCCTTTTGGATGTGCATCTCTTTTTGTATTACCTTCTTTATAATCTTTCTTAAGTTGTTCCTCTAAAATACAAATTATTTCTTGAGTTAACAAATCATTTTCAGTAACTACCATCTTGATAACCACCTCTTATCATTATTATATGTGTTCACTAACTTATAGCTTAGCCAATTTATTGTATATTAAAACCAACTATAGATTATATACATTATAAATAAAAAAGTAGGCTAAAAAGCCTACTTCATAACTCTCATTGCATTTATTACTGCTATTAACGCTACTCCTACATCTGCAAAAATAGCTTCCCACATAGTTGCTACTCCACCTGCACCTAAAATCATTACTATAATTTTAATACTAAGTGCAAATATTATATTTTGCCATACTATTTTATTTGTCTTTTTAGATATTTCTATAGCTTTACCTATTTTACTAGGCTCATCAGTCATTAAAACTACATCTGCAGCTTCTATGGCAGCATCTGATCCTAATCCACCCATAGCAATACCTACATCAGCTCTTGCTAATACTGGAGCATCATTTATACCATCTCCAACAAATGCAATTTTACTCTTTTCATCTCTACCTTCATATAATTCTTCTAACTTAGAAACCTTATCTGTAGGTAATAAGTTTGAAAATACTTTATCTAAATTTAACTTACTAGCAATATCATCTGCTACAGCTTTATTATCACCTGTTAACATAACAATTTCTTTTATACCAATTCTTCTTAAATATTCAATAGCTTCTTTCGAATCTTCTTTTATCTCATCAGATATTACTATATAACCTCTATATCTTTTATTCACTGATATATATACAATAGTTCCTACTTCTTTAGCCTTTGAGAATAATATATTTTCAGTCGTCATTAATTTTTCATTACCTGCCAAAATATACTGTCCATCATATTCTACTTTTATACCATGTGCAGCTATTTCTTCATAATTAGTAATCTTATCTAACTCTATATCTCCATTAAAGTGATTAACTATAGATTTAGCTATAGGGTGATTTGAATTTACTTCTGCAATTGCAGCATATATTAATAGTTCGTCTTCACTTATTCCCACAGTATTTATTTTGGTTACATCAAATACTCCTTTTGTTAGTGTACCTGTTTTATCAAATACCACTGTATCTACACTTCTTAAAACTTCTAAATAACTACTTCCTTTTATAAGAATACCTTGCTTCGAAGCATATCCTATTCCACTAAAGAAACTTAAAGGTATAGATAAAACTAATGCACAAGGGCAAGATACTACTAAGAATATTAATCCTCTATAGAACCAATCATTAAAATATGCACCTGGTATTATTATAGGTGGAACTATAGCTATAACTAGTGCCGATATAACTACTATAGGAGTATAGCATTTAGAAAACTTGCTTATAAAGTTTTCTGTTTTTGACTTCTTACTACTTGCATTCTCTACTAAATCTAATATTTTAGAAACAGTAGATTCTTCAAATTCTTTATCTACTCTTACTGTTAAAACTGAGTTTTTATTTATAAATCCAGATAAAACCGCTTCTCCAACCGATACTTCTCTTAATAAAGATTCTCCTGTTAGTGCAGATGTATCAATCATACTAATTCCATCTACAACAGTTCCATCTAAAGGTATCTTTTCTCCTGGCTTTACAACTATTAAATCTCCAACTTCAACATCATAAGGAGATACTACTTTTATATCTGTTCCTAACTTTAAGTTTGCATAGTCCGGTCTTATTTCCATAAGTTCAGCTATAGATTTTCTAGACTTACCAACTGCTTTAGCTTGAAGATATTCTCCTAGCTTATAAAATAACATTACTCCTACAGCTTCAGCTGATTCCCCTATAGCTAAAGCACCTATAGTTGCTATAGACATTAGGAAATTCTCATCAAATATTTGTCCTTTTCCAATATTTTTAATAGCTTTTATTAAAACATCTCCTCCAACAACTATATAAGCTACTATAAATATTATATTATTTAATATTGATGTCTTACCTGTGGCTACTTCATATATACCTAGTATATAAACCAT
>JAFOOW010000097.1 GCA_017425305.1 Peptostreptococcaceae bacterium
AACTCCTTCTTTTATTAAAGGAAGAGCACCTCCTGGACCTTCTTCTGCTGGTTGAAATATAAATACTATATTGTCTTTTAAGTTCTTTCTATTTTCATTTATATATGTTATTAATCCTAATAAAATACTCATATGACCATCATGTCCACATAAATGTTGAGCTTTATTTCCAACACTAAGAGCATCCATGTCTGCTCTAAAAGCAATAGTTTTATTTGGATTAGTTCCTTCTATTATACCTACAATAGCAGTTTTAAGATAACACTTAAAGCTAACTCCTATACTATCTAAATATTTTTTTATATATTCACTTGTTTTGTATTCATTATTACCTAACTCTGCTAGTTCATGTAACTCTTTTCTATTACAAGTCATAGTTGACTTAATATTCTCTATCATAATAAAACCTCCTTTTTAAATTAACTTTATATATCTTATAATTATATCTTTATTTATATGTTATAAGTATAACTATAAATGCCTTATTTTTAAGTATATATTGTTATTAGTGCCTAATATAGTAGTATTATGCTTAAATAAAAAAGGATTGATTTAAAACATCAATCCTTTTTTATATTTACTCCAAAATAATTTATAAATTATACATTTATAAGTTTATTAATTATCTATCTTCATTAGTTACATTGAATACATAAGGTACGTTTCTATAGTAATCTCCATAGTTTAGTCCGTATCCAACAACAAACTTATCTTCTATTTCAAATCCACAGTAATCTGGTACTAATTCTACCTTTCTTCTGCTAGGCTTGTCTAAAAGTACACAACATTTTATACTTGCAGGTTTCTTTTCTTTTAAGTGATTAATAACAAAGTTCATAGTAAGAGCTGTATCTGTTATATCATCCACAACTAAAACATCGTATCCTTCTATATCATCACTTATATCTGCTACCATGTTAACTTTACCAGTACTATTTTCTCCATGTCCATAGCTTGAAGTAGTCATGAATCCTATTTTTACAGGTACTGTTATATGTCTAACTAAATCTGCACAGAATATGAAACTACCTTTTAATAGAGAAATAACCATTAATTTTTTTCCTTCGTAGTCCTTAGATAATTGTGCTCCTAGTTCTTTTAGTCTTTCTTGTATTTGCTCTTCTGAACATAATACTTCCCATTTTTTAGTTTCTATATCCATTTTGCAACCTCCGACAAATAATTATTACATCTATTTTATAAAAGATTGCATAATTATGCAATCTTTTATAAATAATTATTATTATTTAGTTTTATTCATATCATCCATTACACTTATTATAACCTTATCTGTCGTAGTCATACCCTTATCACTTACTCTTCCTAAGTTTTGGATACTTTGCTCTACTCTGTTACCAACTATACCATTCATTGGAGGTACTATACAGTTTTGCTTAGCTATTATAGCACTTTGAACTGCTGCTGAAGCTGCTGAAGCAAGCTTTAATGCACATCCAGCTTTAGCTCCATCACATATCATACCACTTAAGTTAGCTACCATATTTTCTATAGCACCTTCTACTTGCTCTATACCTAAATCCATTAACCAAGATAATCCTGAAGTAGCTCCTATAGATGCAGCAACTCCACATCCACATACTGCTGATAATCTTCCTGTGTAGTTCTTAACATATGCTGTTAATAAGTGAGATATAGCTAAAGATCTTGCTAATCTATCATCTGTTTGAGGGAATTTTTTATTGTATGCAACTATAGGAAGTATAGCTGTTATACCATGATTTCCACTTCCGTTTGAACTCATTACTGGTAACTTAACTCCAGCCATTCTTGCATCTGATGCAGCTGCTGTAATCATCATTGTATAATTCATTAAGTCATCAGATAATAATCCTTCTTCCATAGACTTTTTCATTCCGTAACCTACACCAACACCAACTTTTTCATTTAATCCATAGTTAGCTATTTCTTCATTCATAGTTATTCCTTCTAATAAGAATTCGATTTCCTCGAAATCAACAGATTCAATAGCCTCTACTATTTCCTTTATAGTTATAGTATCTAAGATATTTTCTTTTGGTTGTGTATTATTAGTAGTAGCTGCAACTTCTTCTACAGCTTCTTCTAATAAGATTTCATCATTTTTAGATGCAAATACTATATTATCATGTTTAGTTCTTATAACTACCTTAGTTTTATTATTTTCACCTTCTAAAACAACTTCTATATAAACTTTTTCTTCTGTATCTATTGGTGATATATCTATGTTATTATTATCCATATAATTTTCAGCAACTTTAACATCTTCTGTAGTTAATGTTTCTAAAACTCTTAATCCATTTTCTGATTTTCCACCTATTAATCCCATTGCAGCAGATATTTTTAATCCTAATCTATCTGTTCCTGGTATACCAACACACATTCCATTCTTGTATACGTTAGGACTTAATCCTATTGTACACTTCTTTATTTCTTCCCCTAATAACTCATTTGCTTTTGCACATGCTAATGCTACTGCTACTGGCTCTGTACATCCTAAGGCTGGCTTTACTTCTGCTCTTAATATATTAACTAATTTACTTTGTGTATTCATAGTTAAATCCCTCCAAATAATATAATGATTTAATTCTCACACTATATTTAAGCAAGATACATGCCAACTTTAAAAATAATTTAAATCCTAGATATATTCTATAAATCAAATTATTTTTATATTTATATCTTTAGCTTTAGTGTTATATTGAGATAAAAAAATCTCAAAATGATACTTAGTATCATTTTGAGACTATTTGATATTTTTCTAACTTTCTATATAAAGTAGCTCTAGATATACCTAAAGCTTCAGCCATAAGTTCTTTATCTTTTTTGTAGTTTTTAAATCTTTCTAGTGCTTTTAATATTTCTCTTTTTTCTAATTCTTCTAAGGTTTTTATATTATGTTCACTATCATCATCTACCGATTTTATACTATTATAGTTGATACTGTGCTTTATTCTATTTGGAACGTTTTCCAAGGTTATAGTATCGCTTTCACATCTATTAACACTGTATTCTATTACATTTTGTAATTCTCTTATATTTCCTGGCCAGTCATAGTTAATCATATAACTTAAGGTATTTTCATCTATATAAGAAACCTGTTTATCTAATTTATTTGCATATTCTTTAATCATATATTCTATTAATAGAGATATATCACTTTTTCTCTCTCTTAAACTAGGTAATGTTATTGGAATTACATTTAGTCTATAATATAAATCTTCTCTGAAAGTTCCCTTCTCTATCATTTTTTCTAAATCTTTATTAGTAGCCGCTATAATTCTAACATCTATAGCTATATTACGTTTAGAACCTATCTTATCAACTTCTTTTTCTTGAAGAACTCTAAGTAGCTTAGCTTGTAAGTGTAAACTCATATCTCCTATTTCATCTAAGAAAATAGTACCTTTATTAGCTAGTTCAAACTTTCCTAAGTTTCCTCCTTTTTTAGCACCTGTGAAAGCACCCTCTTCATATCCAAACAGTTCACTTTCTAACAAATTATCTGGTATAGCTGCACAGTTTACTGCTATAAATGGATTTTCCGCTCTATTACTATGATTATGTATAGCTCTTGCAAATAACTCTTTTCCTGTACCACTTTCTCCTGTTATTAAAACAGTCGAACTAGTTTTAGCAGACATTAAAGCTTCTTCTTTAACTTTATTTATTAAATAACTATTACCTATTATATTATCTAAGTAAATCTTATGCTCTGTATTTATCTTATTATAATTATTTATAGCATCCACCTTATCTATAAAATCTAAAACATATCCTTTTAATTGATTATTAAATAATATCTTATTTATATTATAAATTCCTTTTAACTCTTTATTTATTCCTTTATAACTAAAACTATGTGACTTATCACCAAATTCATTTATTAAATAAGATGGCTTTATAAATTTTAAAACATCGAATATGTAACTTCCTATTATATCTTGTTTAATATCAAATATTTCTTTAAATTTCAAATTATACTTTTCAATATTTCCTTCTTTATTAATAGATACTATAGCTTTATCCATATTATTAAGTAATGTTTCAAGTTTCTTTTTTTCTAATTCTACTTCATAAGTTTTAGTTTCAGCTTCTATTTTATTAGATATAAGTTCAGCCATTTTTCTTAAAAAATTCATCAAATCATTTTTTCTTTTATTTATAATATCTGCTTGTTCTTTTGTAAAAGCAATAAGTCCAATTACTCCATAAGATTTATTATCGTATATTATAGGACAACAAACTTCTGCAAACTCTTTACAATCTTTATTACTCTGGCATTCCTTACATATTTCATTATTTTTAGGGTCTTCAATTATTAATTCTTGTTTACTAATCAATGACTCCTTGAAAGCAGAATAATTTTTAAGTTGTTGTCCAATCTTTTCTAAATAAGTACCTGTTCCAGCTATTCTAAGAAGTTTATCATCCACTATAGTAACATCTATCCCTAATACTGAAGATATTGCTTCTGCTATGTTTTGAATATCATATTTTATCTTTTCTAAGTTAATCATATTTACCATCCTTTAGGTTTTGTTTATATAATGCTATTTTTATATCTACCAATATTCTGTACATCTTATTTAACGTATACTGTATTGATACTAGTATTACAAATAGCATTACTATAAATATAATACTAAAATTTATTTGCATACTTTTCCTCCTATAACAAAAGACCAGGAAAATCCCAGTCTTTAATTTCTTATTTTTTATTACCTATATAAATATATTTTTGACTTTCAATTTCTGCTAATGAACCCGAGAAGTTAAACTTTGTAAACATATTTATTAATTCTTGTGGACGATGATATTTTACACGATCTCCACATACTTTATTCTTAAAGGCCTTTAACTTAACTTTTAATTTTCTTGCATCTGAATCCTCTAAAATTAATTGGCCTTTTAATTTTAATACTCTATAAATTTCTTTCAATGCTTTTTGTTGGTCACTTGTATAGTTGAAATGGTTTAATATAAAGACCTTATCAAATGAATTATCTTCAAATGGTAGCATTTCTAAACAGCCTTTTACTATGCTACAATTTTCATTAAATATTAAAGAGTAGCAAATATCGTGGTATGCACCATTTTCAAGTATAGTTACATGTATACCAAGGGTTCTTAACTTCTTCCCAAGGTTACCTATACTCCCTACTAAAAGCACCTTTTCTCCTATGTCATATCTAATACTACTTAAAATGTCTTCTTCGGTATCTTCAGCGAAATTCTCTAGTTCATAATTCCAATGTACTACACTTTTCACAGTGATCCCCCTTCATCTATTCACATTAGTTATATTCATAAAATAGATTATAATAAATCACAGTGAACTATTCAATAACCATTTATACTATTTTTGTTATTTTTTG
>JAFOOW010000007.1 GCA_017425305.1 Peptostreptococcaceae bacterium
AATTTTTAGAACTCATACAAACCTCCTAGATATATCCTAATAAAATATATATGTATTGGATTGACTATAAAAAACTAATATATTAAATAAAGTTTGGATTATATTACATAAATATGAATATGATTGCAGAATCTATATATAGATATCAACAATTAAAAGGAGACAATATATGAAAAAATATAAGTTAATAGTTACTATGATTATAGCTGTAGGAGTTATTTTAATAGGAACATCTAATCCTATATCTAACATATATAAAAGTACTAATTTTATAAATAAATTTAAGTTAGATAATCCTAATAAAGATAACAAAGAAAATGATAAATCACAAAATGAAAATTATATAATATGTATAGACCCAGGACATCAACAAAAAGGAGATCCTACACCAGAACCAATAGGACCAGGATCACCATATAAAAAAGCTAGAGTTTCATCAGGTGCAACAGGTGTAGCAACTAAAAAGCCAGAGTATATACTAAACCTAGAAGCATCTATAGTTTTAAAAAATATACTAG
Source organism: Peptostreptococcaceae bacterium (assembly GCA_017425305.1). Taxonomy (GTDB): domain Bacteria; phylum Bacillota; class Clostridia; order Peptostreptococcales; family Peptostreptococcaceae; genus Paraclostridium. Next base: position 519 of record JAFOOW010000007.1, read on the forward strand.
AAAGTAAAGGTTATACTGTTATTATGACAAGAGAAACTCATGATGTTAATATTAGTAATTCAGAGAGAGCTACTCTTGCAAATGAAAATAAGGCTAATATGGTAATAAGAGTTCATGCAGATAGTTTAGATAATTCGGGAAAAACAGGAGCATCTTTGTTAGTACCACAACAAAATGGTAAATATACTAGTGGTATATATAAGCCTAGTAATGAATGTGCAATTCTTATAAAAGAAGAATTAGAAAAGTCAGGTATACAAGTTAATGGGATATTTGAACGTGATGATTTAACCGGATTTAACTGGTCTACAGTTCCAGTAGTATTAGTTGAAATGGGATTTTTAAGTAACTATAATGAAGATTTAATGATGTCTAATCCTGAATATCAACGAAAAATGATGCAAAGTATAGCTGATGGAGTAGAAAATTACTTAAAAAATGATTAACAAATTTTGGTACTTGATAATATATTTCTAATAGTAAATAATTATAATTAAATCGACATAGAGTTTTAGGTGATTATTATGAGGAAGCGAATAGAAAATGCTTATGGAAATGTATTAACTAGTACTTTTAAGGTAGTTAATCCAATAAAAAAAAGTATAATAAATACTGATTGTGAAGTTCATATATTTATACAATCAAATGCTTTAGAAATATTAAAAAATGAAGGATACTATAGAGAGTATATATTCTTTAAAGATTATTTAACACAAATAAATAAAGGATTAGTTTGGGCAGACCAAGACTTTAAGTCATATCATCACTTCTATAATATAAAAGAAGAAAGAGGAAAGTTTGGATATGATGAAAATGCTCTAACAGTAATTAATAGATACTATAATAAAGCTAGAAAATTTTTTGATTTAAATAAATTTGAATTAAGTCTTTTTTACTTTGGAGCAGCATGCCACTTATTACAAGACTTAACTGTTCCACAACATGCTAAGGGCAGATTACTAGATAATCATAGACAATTTGAAATGTATGTAAAAAGAATACATAAAAGTATGCCTAGATTAATTGCTAGAAACGGAATAGTTAAACTAAATAGTGTTGAAGAATATTTGAATAATAATGCTAAACATGCAGTATATTATGATAATATGTATAGAAATATTTCTAATTTAAATAATAGATTTTATATGCTATCAATGAAATGCTTACCATTAGCTCAACGAAGTTCAGCAGGATTTATGTTAATGTTTTTCAATGATATATTTTCAGACAAAGCTCTTTAAAATAAAAAAGAGCTTTTATTTTTATATAATAAAATAAATGAAATTCTTAGCATTACTTGATTTGATTTGAAAAAGGATATATTATGATATAGATAATAAAATAAGAAGAGGTGTGTAGATGCTAGTAGTTGAAAATGTTAGTCACGGATTTGGAGCAAGAACTATACTTGAGAACGTATCTTTTAGATTAAGAAAAGGTGAACATATAGCTCTTGTTGGAGCAAACGGAGAAGGAAAATCAACTTTTTTAAATATAATAACTAAAAAACTTATGCCAGATGCAGGTAATATAAAATGGTCATCAAGAGTAACTGTAGGTTACTTAGACCAGCATACAGTATTAACAAAAGGAAAAACGATAAGAGAAGTGCTTAGAGATGCTTTTAAGCCTATGTTTGATTTAGAACAAGAAATGATCGGAATGTACGATAAAATGGGTGAAGCTGATGATGATGAAATGGCAAAATTAATGGAAGGAACTGCTGAAATACAAACAATACTTGAAAACAGCGGGTTCTACATGATAGATGCTAAAATACAAGAAGTAGCAAATGGTTTAGGATTAGGTGAAATAGGTTTAGATAAAGATGTAACTGATTTAAGTGGTGGTCAAAGAACAAAGGTACTATTAACTAAGTTACTTTTAGAAAACCCAACTATATTAATTCTAGACGAGCCTACAAACTACTTAGACGTAGAACATATAACTTGGTTAACTAGATACTTACAAGAATATGAAAATAGTTTTGTTTTAGTTTCTCATGATATACCATTTATAAATGATACATGTAATGTAATTTATCATATGGAAAATGGAGAATTAAATAGATACAAAGGTAACTATGATGAATTCGTAAGACTTAACGAAATAAAGAAAAGACAAGAAGAAAGTGCTTATGAAAAGCAAATTGAAGAAAGAAAGAGACTAGAAGACTTTGTTGCTAGAAATAAAGCTAGAGTTGCAACTCGTGGTATGGCAAACAGTAGACAAAAGATACTAGATAAGATGGAAATACTAGAAAAACCAAAAGAGAAAATAAAGCCTACATTTGGATTTATGGAATCTAGAGCATCAAGTAGATTTGTATTTACAACAGAAGATTTAGTATTAGGATATAATGAAGCCTTAACAAAGCCATTAAACTTCCAATTAGAAAGAAATCAAAAGATAGCTTTAAGAGGTATGAATGGTATAGGTAAGTCTACATTATTAAAAACATTATTAGGAGTAATAAAGCCTTTTGATGGTAATGTAGAATTAGGAGATTACTTAGATGTGGGTTATTTTGAACAAGAAAGTTCAAGAGATAACTCAAATACTCCTATGGATGAAATATGGGCTGAATACCCAGGATTAACTAATTTTGAAGTTAGACAAGCACTTGCTAAATGTGGACTTTCAAATGAACATATAACAAGTCAAATGAAGGTTTTAAGTGGTGGAGAAGCTGCAAAAGTTAGATTATGTAAGTTAATGTTAAAGAAAATAAACTTCTTAGTGCTAGACGAACCTACAAACCACTTAGATGTAGAAGCAAAAGATGAGTTAAAGAAAGCTATAAGGGAGTTTAAAGGAACTGTACTATTAGTATGCCATGAGCCTGATTTCTATGTAGATATAGTAGATGATGTATGGAATATAGAAGACTTTACAACTAAAATAGTTTAATTGATATTAGAAATAAGGGTATTGTATGAAAAGAATATTAAACTTGTTATTTTCTATAGCTTGCAGTTTGATGATAATAACTGGAGCGGTTAAATTTACAGTAGAATTTAAAGAATTATATTATTGGGATATTAGAAATTTAAATATATCTAAAATTACAAATATGACAGAGGATGAACTAAAACTAAATTATGATTATTTAATAGATTATAATACTAGTAGTAGTGAAGCTGAGTTTGAATTACCTACATTATATTCTTCTCCTGAAGGAAAAATACACTTTGAGGAAGTAAGAAATATATTTCAAAATGTAGATAAATTACTTTATATTACTCTTATAATTTCACTAATAGGTATTTATATAAATATTAAAGATAGAAATTTAAAGTTTTTAAAATCAGTAGGTAATATGTTAATAGCTATTCCATTAATATTAACTTTACCTATAGTTTTTAATTTTGAAGGAAGTTTTGTTATATTCCATAAGTTATTATTTAAAAATGACTACTGGATATTTGACCCTAATTTAGACCCTGTAATAAATATGCTTCCAGAGCAATTTTTCTTTCATTGCGGAATGCTAATATTATTAATTATATTAGTAGCAAGTGTAAGTATGTTAATGACATATAAATTATTAAAGAACAAGGAGTAAGATTATCTTACTCCTTATTTTTATATATTTATTTTAATATAAATTATACTAATTAAATTATATATAGTTTTAATATAGTTATACTAAAAATTTACAATAGTGGTATAATAAAAAAAAGTATGTAAAACGAGGTGTTACAATGGAAAAAGTGATAGAAAAAGCATTGTTAGTAGGGTTAAACATAACTACGAATACAAAGAAAATAGATGATATAGACATTAATGAATCAATGGAAGAATTAAAAGAACTTGTGAAGGCTGCAGGAGCTGAAGTTGTAGGTAGTGTAATTCAAAATAGACCTGCAAGAGAAGCTGCATTTTTCATAGGAAAAGGAAAAGTTGAAGAAATAAAAGCTTATAGTGATTCACTAGATGCAACATTAATTGTATTTAATGATGAACTTTCAGGAGCTCAAATAAGAAATATAGAAGAAGTAGTTGGGAAAAAGGTTATAGATAGAACAACTCTAATACTTGATATATTTGCACAAAGAGCTTTAAGTAAAGAAGGTAAATTACAGGTAGAACTAGCTCAATTAAGATATAGACTTCCAAGACTTTATGGAATGGGAGGAGAAATGAGTAGAACTGGAGCTGGTATAGGTACAAGAGGTCCAGGGGAACAAAAACTAGAAGTTGATAAAAGACATATATTAAATAGAATGGCTGATATAAGAAAAGAACTTAGAGAAGTTAAAAAGACAAGAGAAACTCAAAGATCTCAAAGGATGAAATCTAATATACCTATAGTTGCTTTAGTAGGATATACTAATGCAGGTAAATCTACATTACTTAATGAACTTATAAAAACTCATAAAGAATATTCTATAGAAAAAGAAGTTTTATCAAAAGATATGCTATTTGCAACATTAGATGTAACTTTAAGAAAAGCATTACTTCCAAATAAAAGAGAATTCTTAGTAGTAGATACAGTAGGGTTTGTAAGTAAATTACCACATGATTTAGTTGAAGCATTTAAAGCAACATTAGAAGAAGTACAATATGCAGACTTAATAGTTCACGTTGTAGATGCTACAAATGAAAGCTTTGAGATACAAGAGAATACTACTAAAAAAGTATTAAAAGAATTAGAAGCAGAAGATAAGCCTACTATAATGGCATATAATAAAATTGATAAGTTAGATATAGATATATATCCAAAAAATCAAGAAAATGTAGTATATATATCAGCTAAGCAAGGTATTAATATGGAAAAATTAATAGATATGATACAAACATCATTAATGGAAAACACATATAAAGTTAATATATTATTACCTTATGATAGAGGAGATATATTTAGTAAGATAAAAAATAAATATAATGTTGAAGAATTTGAATATGTTGAAACAGGTATAGAGCTTACAGTAGAACTTGATGAGGAAGACTACAATATATATAAACAATATATTATAAATGAGTAGGAAATCATATGAATATAAGTTGGGATAATATAGATAATTTAGAGGATTATTTCATAACATATCTTTTATATAAAGAATCTAAAAATGTATCTCAGATAAGTAAGATAAGAAACTTAGATATTAGTGAAGTTAATGACCAACTAATAAAAGCTAAGATGGACATAAAATCTATGTTAAAAAATAAAGTAGAATTATCAAAAGATGTTTTAGATAAGTTTTTAGAATTAGGAAAAGACGATAGAATTAACTTTATTAATGAATTGAGTGAAGAACGTCTATTAGAAATGAAGAGAAAGTTATATAAAAGAATATTAATTGAAAAAAATATAGAAGATTTAATGACATTAATTTGGACTACTGGTGAATTGAAGGATGATAGGTTTTTGCCAGTAGTTCATCCTTTCACTACTCATAGACATTCAGATGTTAGAAGAATAACTTATTCAGCTCTAAGAAAAATAGAATCTAAATCTAGTAGAGAATATTTTCAACGTGGTCTGTATGATACTAATCCTCAGACTAGACAATACTGTGCAAAAGCATTATCTAAAGTTGGAAATGAAAATAGCTTAAACATGATTAAAAGGTTAAGAAATAAAACAAAACCAGAAAAGGAATATGTTTTAAGAGCTTATGATGAAGCTATTAATCAATTAGAAAAAATAAATAAAGACTTACATAAATAATTTGAGATTAACATACAATGTATTAATCAACAAAATAAATAATTTTTATTATAAGCTCTATAACTTATTTTAAAATATGGTTATGTAGGGGGGAAGTTAGCTATGATTTTAAGACGTTGTGCAGGAGGCGTAGTATTTTACGCAAATAAGGTTTTGTTAGTTAAAAATGATAGAAATGAATGGACACTTCCTAAAGGAAAAATAGGAGAAAATGAACTTCCTAATGAAATAGCTCCAGCAAAAGTTAAAAAAGAAACTGGTATTGATGCAAAAGTACTAGACATGGCAGGAGATACTGTATATGAGTTCTATTCTAGAACTAGACAACAAGAAGTATGTAATGCTATTGTATGGTATATAATGGAATCACAAAATACTAATTTTATAGCTAATGAAGATGAATTAATAGAAGCAGGATTCTTTAGAATAAAAGATGCTTTAGAAATGCTGACTCATAACAAGGAAAAATCACTAGTTGATATTTCTTATAAAAAGTATAAGAACTTAAAGAAAAATGATATATATGTAGAAAAATATACAAATTTAGAAAGTAAATAATAAAAATAGAACAAGGTGTTTGCCTTGTTCTATTTTTATTATTATAATTAAATTATAAACCTAATTAGGAGGCGGAAAGTTTGTATAAAACAGTTCATGAGTTTGGACAAGATGAAGTTATTATAGAGAAATCAACATTTATAGGATATGCTAAACCTGTTAAGACAGAAGAAGAAGCAGTAGAGTTTATAAATGAAATAAAGAAAAAACACAAAGATGCTAGACATAATGTATGGGCATATACTATAGGTCAGAATATGAATATTCAAAGATATAGTGATGATGGAGAGCCACAAGGAACGGCTGGAATACCTACTTTAGAAGTTATAAAAAAGGAAGATTTAAGAGATGTAGCAGTTGTTGTAACTAGATACTTTGGTGGTATAAAGTTAGGAGCAGGTGGACTTGTAAGGGCTTATACAAAAGGTGCTAAAATAGGGTTGGAAGCAGCTAAGATAATAGAAAAAGTTATGTTCCAAGAGGTAAGAGTAAGGATAGATTATAACCAACTTGGTAGAGTTCAAAATGAAATAATGAATATGAACTATATAATAAAAGATACTATATATGCAGATAATGTAGAGATAGTAGTTTACTCTAGACTAGAAGATGTAGAAAAATTAGTATCAAGAATGACTGATATAACTAGTGCAACGGCTGAAAATATTTTAGGAGAAGAGTTCTACTTATCAGTAAAAGATAATGAAATAATTGAATAATATAAATAAAGGTATCTAAATTAAACGTAGATACCTTTATTTTTTATTAGAACATCCTTTAACACTAAGACCTCTTTTTATTTCATAAATACCAAATAACAATAAAAACACACCGAATATTTTTCTTAGTAAATCAGAAGATAAATGATTAGCTAATAATGAACCTATTATTGAACCACAAACACCAAATAATGCAATTGGTACTACTAAATTGAACATTACATTTTTATTTCTAGCATGTATAAATAATGCTACTAAACTCATAGGTATAGAAGACAATAGATTTATACTTTGAGCTATTTTAGGATCAACATTGCAAAGTAAAATAAGCATAGGTATTAAAATTGTGCCTCCACCCATACCCATTCCACCAATTATACCACCTAAAAATCCTATAAGAGTGTAAAGCATTAAAACACCATCCTTAAAGCAGCTATAATCATAACCGAGCCGAAAAATATTCTAAGAAACTTACCACTACACCTATTTAAAAGCTTTGCTCCAATGATGCCACCAATAACACTTCCTATAGCAACTTTAAATGTTAATTTTAAATCATATGTACCATTAATAATATATACAGCTGAACTAGAAGTTGTTAAAAATACTATTATGCCTAGTGCAGTAGCATGAGATTTATGTTCCTCTAACTTTAAAATATTATTTAAAGCAGGGACTAGTAAGGTTCCTCCACCAGACCCAAATGTACCATTTATAAATCCAGTAATAATACCTATTAAAGAATTCTTTATATTAAATTCTCCTATTTTTTTCATGATTAAATCACCTTCTTGCATTATTTTTTACATAAAGCACAAATTATATTTAATGAAAATAAATTTATCTGATATAATTAAAATATCCATATATTGTAAGGAGGACGTTAAGTTGATAGATATAAATAATAAGATAGATAAAACAATAGATTGGCTAAGAGAAAAGGTCAAAGAATCAAATACTAAAGGCTTAGTAGTTGGAGTATCTGGTGGGATAGATTCAGCTGTGGTAGCCTATCTTATAAAAAAGGCTTTTCCTGAAAATTCAATGGGAGTTATAATGAGTATAAAAAGCAATCCTCAAGATAGAGAGGATGCTCTTAAAGTTATAAATGGATGTGATATAAATCATTTAGACTTAGATTTAACTGAAGAACAAATAAGTATATACAATAAAGTTATATCTAAATTAGATGAGCTTAATATACATAATGAAAAAAATGATAGAATGAGTGATGCAAATCTAAGAGCAAGAATAAGAATGAGTACT
>JAFOOW010000098.1 GCA_017425305.1 Peptostreptococcaceae bacterium
GACTTAGCTAAAGTTATTAATATTATTTTTAAAGAATTTATTTTTAAAGCTAGTACTACACTATTTATAGTATACCCTATAGCTAATCCCTTTAATATAAAAATTCCTATTGATATAGGTAGTAAAACTATTGTTAATGTACATATAGCTATACCACTTAAAAATAAAATATCTGACTTTAAATTTGATATAAGTATATTTTTTAGATTTACATCAGAACTATAGTATTCATTAGCTCCTGATACATTAATAGCTATACTATTTTGAGCTTCTGGATAAAATTTATTTATACAAGCTCCTATAGCTACAAATATTATAAAAATTACAGATACTATTATTATCTCATTATTTAAAACTTCAAATATATTTCTTTTTTTTCTTTTCAAAATTGACAACCCCCTCTTTAGTACTTTACATAATAATTATGAAAGATAAGAGGAGGTTATTCCTTTTTTATACAAGTTGTTTTGATAGTAATAAACCAATTGAAGTTTTAGCATCTTCAATTTCATTTTTATCAAGCATCTCATATGCTTTATTTAATTCAACTTCACATACATCTAAGAACTCTCCATCTTCCAACTTTTGTTCTCCTTTTTCTAATTCAGTTGCTAAATATATAAATATCTTCTGATTAGAAAATCCAGCTGATGTATAAAATTTATGTATTAGTTTTATATTTTTTGCTATATATCCTGTTTCTTCTTGTAACTCTCTTATAGCACAATCCTTAGGGTTTTCATATGGTTCTAGTTTACCTGCTGGTAGTTCCCATATAGCTTTTTCTATAGCCTTCCTGAATTGTTTTACTAATACAACTTTATTTTCAGGAGTTATTGCAAGAATGGCAACAGCTCCTGGGTGTTCTACTATTTCCCTTTTTTTATATCCTTTTTGAGGTACTTCTACTGTATCTACTCTCAAGCTTATAACTCTGCCAGTATATATCTTATCACTACTTATTGTTTGTTCTTCTACTATCATCACAAACCTCCATTAAGTAATATGCTGCATTACTTGCTGCATCAAAAAACTCTCTATCTTGTTGGTAGTTTCTTCCCATACTTTTTACCCTTAATCCATAATGGTTTAAATCATCTTCAGTATTTTCATTTTTGATATATACAATATTATGCTTTTTATCTAATTCATTATCTTTTATTTGTTTGTTTACATATGATAATTTTTCATTATCATCTATACCTATTGGTATATTTACAGCTACATTTACTATTTCTTTTAATACAGTCATACTATGATGACTTATACCTTGATGTCTTTCTCTTTTGTCAGCAAAACTTATTCTAGGTATAGCTATCGGCATTCCTTTAAGTTTTAAAACTGCATCTAATATAGGTCCTTGTTCTATACCTGTGAATCCATACTTAGTTCCAGTTCCAGCTATTCCAGGTCCCATACTTACAAAAACTACATCTGCTTTTAGTATTTCTTTAGCCGTTATTAATGCTGAATATATATTTATACACTCATAGTCTCCGCCAAAAGCATTTCCAATTGTTATAGTTTTATATATTAATCCTTTATTTTTCAAGTTTTCAACATTCTTACTTAAATATATAGGTAATGCTGCTCCATCAGTCATTATATAAACTATATTTTTAGTAGGGTTATTCCTCTTATATGAAGCAACAAAAGGAGTTAACATACTATGTAATGTTCCTACTACTACAGGAAGATTATCTAAACTTTTAAAGTTATTAACTTTATCATGTAATTCACTATCTTGTTCTTCTACAGAGTTAACTTTAACTTGCATAGGTGTATATCTTAATTTCATTATATGACCACCTGGTGTCATATTAGATTCTAATTTATTTAAGTTTGCTATAACAAAATGGTATCCACCTGTTCCTAGGCTTAGTTCTACTGCAGTCGTATTTAGTAAAACTTCATCTCCAACTTGTACATTCCCTGTCATTTGTGGATAGTTATACGACTTTTGAATATCTCCATCAATGTTTACAGTTATTTCCTCTAAAGAATCTGATTTACTTATTATAGATTCAACTAAACCAATTTTTTTGCTAATCATAAGAATTACCTTCCTAATTTATCTATAAAGTTTAAAAACTTATTTTGTTCTATTATTTTAGTTAAAGAGTATTTTTCAGTTAATAGATGTATAAATATTAAAAATACTAACCATCCTACTCTAACTCCAAGTCCATATCCCATAGCTACTAATATACCTATTGATATTCCTAATACATTTGACCCTGTATCTCCCATCATAGCTTTTGCTTTAAGGTCATGTGTAAAGTAAACTAACACACTTGGTACAATTAGTAATAATAATCCCTTAGGATATCCTGCTATAGTTAAAAATATTAATATAGCTAAAAATAAATAAACTTTTATAGCTCTACCTGGCCTTAAATCTAATAAGTTCATTAAATTTGTAGATAAAGCTATTATTAATGTATTTATTCCTATATCTATTATATTCTTAGATATAGCTACAGATATTAATATACCCACAAATCCACCAAACAGTGCTTTAAAACCACCTGTAGTTAAGTTTCCTTTAAATAAGCTTTTAAAGTGACCTTTTAATCCACTAACATCTCTATTTCCTATGATATCATCTAGTATACCTACTAAACACATTGCTATTAGTCCAAATATATACATGAATAAATATAATAAATTCTTATATTCTGTAGTAAATATTGCTAATAGTATTCCGTTTATAACTATCATAGGTAAAAATACTAACCCCATACTTACAGGTATCATATCTTTTTTATAGTTAGGTCTTATTACATTACTTGCAATTAACATATTTTTAAAGAATGGTATTACAGCATATGTACCTACTAAACCTGTCAATAATAGTATTATATATAGTATATAATTACTCATTAATACTACCTCCACTCTTTTCTCTTTTTGCTAACAATCTTCTTTATATGATAGAATTGTTTCCCTCTATGGATAAATCCTTTTAAATCTCTACCAGTTTCACTATGTGTCATATTTACTAATATTTCTTTTATTGTATATCCATGTTTAAGTATATCTATAGTCATTCCTACTTCTACACCATATCCATATGGTATTTCACTGAATTTCTCTAATACTTCTTTTTTAAATATTCTTTGACCAGATATAGTAGCATCTAATTCTACACCTGTCATTTCAAATACAGACTCTTTTGCTAATCTTTTTACAAATCCCATTCCGCCTTTTTTCTTAGCTGGTGGGAATTTAGCAATAGTTACATCCACTTCATTATTTATAACTGGCTCTATAAGTTTTATAGTTTCACTAGATGAACTTCCTAAATCTCCATCTAAAAATCCTATTATGTCAGCATTTTTCATTGCTATATCTAAACCATAGTTTAATGCATAGCCTTTACCTCTATTTTTTTCAAGTTTAAAGACTTTTATCTTTTCACTTTCTACTGATTTAGCAACTTCAGTAGTTTTATCGCTCGATCCATCATCTACAACTATAATTTCATTTATTTCATTTATATTAACAATACCTAATAAAGTATCTTTTATTTTTCCTTCTTCATTATATGCAGGTATTATTATACTTACATAAGGATTCATAGTTGTTCTCTCCTTTTCTTAATTACTTAAATGGAATTATTCCATCTACGCCTTCTAATCTCCCAAAGTTTCCTTTTGGAGTCTTGTCTTTTAATACAGTAACTAATGATAGTTTTCCTAATCCTTCTTCTACATTATCTATAGTTACTATTTTACTTTCTTTGTAATCTTCCATATATGAAGTTTTTACATCACTTTTTTGTACAGCAACCATATATTTATTTTCTTGCTTAAATTTTTCTATTATAGTCTTATCTACTAGTTTAACTTTTTCTTTATTTTCCTTTGAGCTACCTGTAGCTATTACTACTTCATCATAATTTGAATAGTTATCAGAAATTGAATTTATTTTTATTATTCCTAACTTCTCAAGTTCTTCTAAATTAGTTTTAGAATTTAAATCTTTTAAACAATCTACTATATAGTTAGAAACATCTTCTGAATTTTTAAAGTTAATATTTAGTGCATCTGAAGCTTCTTTTAGTTTTGTTTGATTAGTTATATCATCATTTAAAACTATATCAAATAATATATTTCCAGTTGCATCTTTTATTGTTTTTTGAACTTGTTCACTATAGTCATAATCATTAGAAGTAGTTATTACCCCTATATTTTTATCTTGTAACTCATCTTTTATTATCTTTTCATAATTACTGTTTATGTATTCTACTAATTGTGTATTATTTTTTTCTGATGAATCTAATGCTGTTTCTAATTCATCATTTTTAGTTTTTAAGTTTTCAAATTTCTTATCTAAGTCTTCTATTATAGTAGCTTGTTGCTTGCTTAGTTCTTGGTCATAGTTTAAGTTAAACCCAACTAACATACCTATTCCTAATGCAATAAATATAGCTCCTATACTTACTACATAATACTTCATATTTATATGCATAGTAATCCTCCTTAATTACATCTGTAATAATAACTTTAACTTTAAGTTCATTAAATGTATAAATTGTTTAACACTTGGTGAAAAAGATGCTAATATTAACACTGGGAATAAAGCTGTAGCTATTAATGCCCATATATATTTCATCTTTAATTTACTTCTATATAATAAGTTAACACCTTTTGCATCAATAAGTTTAGAACCTATTTTTAATCTTACTAAGAATGTACTAGACATTCCTTTTCTTCCTTTTTCAAGGAAGTCTATCATATTTGAGTGAGTACCTACCGCAACTATAAGTTCTGCCTTATATTCATAAGCAGTAAGCATTGCTATATCTTCACTAGTACCTGGAGCAGGGAATACTATTGCATCAAGACCTAAATCTTCTACTCTTTTAAGTCCTGGTGCCCTACCGTCTGTATAAGCATGTACCACTATTTCTTTAGCTTTTCTTAATGCTTCATCACTTACACTATCCATATCACCTACTATAACATCTGGAGTATACCCGAACTCTAGTAAAGCGTCTGCTCCTCCATCAACTCCAACTAATATAGGTTTCATTTCTTCTATATATGAAAGTATAGCACTTAAATCTTGTTTATAATCTTGTCCTCTAACTACTATTAATACATGTCTATTTTTATAATTAGTTTTTACCTTAGGTATCTCAACCTCACCTAAAATAAATCCTTTTTCTTTTTTAGCATATTCTATAGTATTATCTATAAATCTATCTAGCTCTGAAGACATATTTTCATATGCTAATTTTATTTTTTCTTCAACCTTATTCTTATCTAATACCTCAGCTTCACATAAAAGTTGACCGCTTCTATAAATCTTATTGTCAACAACCTCTATTATCTGACCTTCTTGTAAATCATGAAATACTTCTTCGCCTATATTGTCTATTATTAATATATTGTTTTCTACAAGTATTCCTGGCCCTTTATTAGGGTATCTTCCACTTATTGATTGTGCGGCATTTATTACAAGTTTAATTTTTCCTTCTACTAATGAGTTTGCAGCAACCTCATCTATATCTATATGATTAATAACAGCTATTTCTCCGCCAGTAAGTCTTTTTGCAAGCCTTTTAGTTTTCCTGTCTACCTTAATAGGGGCTTCGACTCTCATATTTAAAACCTCCATTTTTTCTAAAATCAAATTCAATTATAACATTATTTTACAACAATTGAAATAATTAATATTATGTTTACTATATTAGACATATTTTAGTAATTTTATTATATTCTCTTTATTATTTAAGTTCGGTTCTTTCATAACAATATCTAAAATTTGATTAAGCTTAATTCCTATTTCCTTTCCTTTATAACCTAGTTTTTCTAAATCTCTTCCGTTGATTTTTAAATCTTTTAATAAATAGCATTCATTATTTTTTTCAATTTCTTCTATAATTTTATTAATTCTATCACTATAATTATCTTCATCTACATTTTTTAAACATTTTTTAAGTATACTTTTTAAATATA
>JAFOOW010000099.1 GCA_017425305.1 Peptostreptococcaceae bacterium
ATCGCTACTAGCTCCGAAGAAGTATAATATATCCTCTAAGAAAAATATTGATATAATCACCATTGCTATACCTACAAGTAGTTCTATAGCAAATGTATTACCTAATGCTTTTTCTGCTTCTTCTTTATTGCCTTCTCCAAGTTTTATAGCTATATTAGTGCTTCCTCCAACTGCAAGTCCAACACAAAATGCTCCTAGTATTGTCATAAATGGCATAGTAACTCCAAGCCCTGATATAGCTAAAGCTCCTACACCTTTTATAGAACCTATAAAAGCTCTATCAACAGTGTTGTATAATGATGTTACCATCATAGCTAATATAGCTGGTATAGAGTATTTTATAACTAATCTCCATACTTTATCATCTCTTAATTCATTCGTTGTCTCTATCTTCTCTGTCATATATATCTCCTAAATTATCATGTCGTAAATTAAACATAAAATTTGCTTTGCTCAAAATATCATAATTTCTTTGTATGTAAAAAAGATATTATACTAAATTTAGCATAATATCTTTTTATTTTCTCTTATACATTAACGTAATGTCTTCCCTTTGGAATTATAAATGGTGATTTTGATACTGGGTCTTTTATAACTTCACAGTCTAGACCAAATACATCATCAATTAATTCAGAAGTTATTACTTCTTCTGGACTTCCTTGTTTAATTAATTTACCTTTACGAAGTGCAAATATATAATCTGCATATCTAGCAGATAAATTTATATCATGAAGTACCATTACTATAGTTGTATTTCTTCTACGATTTAAGTCCGTTAATAAATCTAGAATTTCCACTTGATAAGCTATATCTAAATAAGTTGTAGGCTCATCTAATAAAAGTATATCTGTTTGTTGTGCAAGTGCCATAGCTATCCAAACTCTTTGACGTTGTCCTCCAGATAACTCATCTACACATCTGTTTGCAAGTTCAGTGATTCCCATTATTTCAAGAGCTTCTTCCACAGCTTTAAAGTCTTCATCGTCCATACTTTTAAAGAAAGATTGATATGGGAATCTTCCTCTTGAAACTAAATCCCAAACTGTTATACCTTCTGGAACTACTGGAGATTGAGGTAGTAGTCCTAAAACCTTAGCTAATTGTTTAGAGGGCATTGAAGTTATTTTTTTACCGTCAATAACAATATCACCTGAAACTGGTTTAATTAGCCTTGCTAGTGTTTTTAACAAAGTTGACTTTCCACAGCCATTTGAACCTATAATAACACTTATCTTATTGCTTGGAATAGTTATATCTACACCATCAATTATAATTTTCTTATCGTATCCTGTTACTATATTTTTCGCTTCAAATAAATGTTTATTATCCATTATACTTCTCCCCTCCTATTTATACATATTAGTAAAAATATCATATATGGTGCTCCTAGTATTCCTGTTATAACTCCTACAGGAAATCTTGTACTAAATACAAATTGACCTATTAAATCTGCACCTAATACTAATATTGCACCTACTAAAGCTGCTGGTATAACATTTGGTGAACCCTTACCTACAAGCCTTGATGCTATTGGTCCTGCTAAAAATGCAACAAAAGCTATCGGTCCTGTTGTTGCAGTTGCAAAAGCAATTAAAAATACGGCACTTAAAACTAATATAACTCTTATTATATTTACTTTAACTCCTAGAGTTGTTGCAAATTCATCTCCTAATTCTAAAATTTGAAGATATTTTGTTAAAAATGTTATAGCACATCCAAAAACTAATACTACTATGAATAAACTTGGTACGTTTTTCATAGTCATACCATTTAAACTACCACTTAACCATCTCATTGCTCCTGCTACATCATTTTGAGTTGCCTTAAGAAGTAAATAAGATATAACTGAGTTTAACATGGCTTGTATACCTATACCTATAAGTATTAATCTTCCTCCAGAAAAACTAGATCCATTAGATAATAGATATATAAGTAGTGCTACTAAAAGTCCTGATATAAGTGCAGCTATTGATACACTACTTCCACTCATACCAAGCACTAAAATACAAAATACTGCTGCCACACTAGAACCAGAAGTTACACCTATAATATCTGGACTAGCTAGTGGATTTCTAAGCATTGTTTGAAAAGTATTACCTGCTATACCAAAAGCCATTCCAACTAAAAGTCCACATAACATTCTTGGTAAACGTAAGGTAGCTATTGCAAATGTAGCACCTTTTATTTTTTCTCCACCTAATACTCTTATTATTACATCTAAAGAATAATTAGTATTACCTAAAACTAGCATAAGTGTGCAAAGACATATTGTTAATATTAAAAGAATACTTGTAACACCAATCAAACGAAACTTTCTTTGATTGTATCCTTTCATTATTTCGCTATTATTAACTTTTATCATATGCTTTTCACCTTCGCTTTCCTAGCTATAATAACAAGTATCGGTGCACCTAAGAAGGCTGTTATAATTCCAACTTCTAATTCACCTGGACTACCGATTACTCTACCTATAACATCTGATATAGTTAAAAGTATTGCTCCTCCAATTGCTGACATAGGAACTATACTTTTCATATTTGAACCTAATATAAGACGTATAGTATGCGGTATCATAAGTCCTACAAAGCCTATTGGTCCTGCTATTGCAGTTGTTGCACCACATAGTATAACTCCTGCCGCTGCACATACTAATCTAACAAGTCCTGTGTTTACACCTAATCCTGTAGCAACTTCATCTCCTAGTGCTAAGGCATTTAAAGCTGGTGTTGCTATTATACTTATAATTAATCCCACTATTAAAAATGGTAATATTGCTGATATACCTTCCCAAGTAGCACCACTTACACTTCCTACTTGCCAAAATCTATAAGCATCCATAGCATCTGCTCTTGGAAGTATTATTAAACTTACTAAAGAAGAAAGTATTGCACTTACTGCCGAACCTGATAGTGCAAGTTTTATAGGTGTTATTCCACCTGGTCCTATAGAAGATATAAAATATACAAATACTGCTGTTATTGCTGAACCTATAAGTGCAAACCATATATACTGACTAGCTGTACTTATATGTAAGAAAGTAATTCCTATAACTACAAATAATGAAGCTCCTGTATTTACACCTAATATACTTGGGTCAGCTATTGGGTTTCTAGTAATAGATTGCATTAAAGCTCCTGATATCCCAAGAGATGCTCCTGCAATTATACTAAAAACTGTTCTTGGAATACGTTCACGAACTACTAAAGCATTAAAAGAAGTATAATCACTTTGCATTAAAGCCTTAATTACTTCATTAAACTCTATATGCCTAGAGCCCCACGCTAGTGAGGCTACAATGCATAATCCAAGAAGAATAAAACTTAATAAATATATTGTTATTGTTCTTGATATTTTCATTTTTATTACTACACTGCAATTCTAATTATTTTACGTTAGATGCAGCTGCTCCGATTATTTCTAAATATTCATCTATAGTTGCTGGTATAGATAATGCACTTGGAGTACAAGATGCTGATAATACTGAACCATCTTCTATAGCAGCTACTGCACCGTTCTTTATAGCATCTACTGTACCTAATAAAGAATCTGCTTGCATAGCTTTTATTAAATCATCATTTCCGTAACATACTATCATATCTACATCTTTTAATATATCTATGTTTTCTGCACTCATTTGTATTGCGAAAGTATTTTCACTTTCAGCTAACTTAGATATATTTTCTGGGAATGCTAAACCTAAATCAGTTAAGTATGCTGCTCTAGGGTCTTGTGGAGTATATACATAGAAGCTACCTAAATCTGCTGGGTTGAAGTAACAGAATGCTGCTGTTTTTCCTTCTAAATCTGAGTAGTTAGCAGTCTTTTCTTTTATTAAATCTTCTAATTCTTTAACTAAAGCTTCACCTTCAGCTTTTTTACCCATTGCAGTTGCATCCATAGTTATTTGGTCTCTCCATAATGTTTGCCATGCATTTTCTGGATAAGCTACAACTGGAGCTATTTCACTTAATAAATCGTACTCTTCTTGAGTTATTCCTGAGTAAGCAGCTAATATAACATCAGGGTTAGAATCACTTATAGCTTCGTAATCTAATCCGTCTACATCATCATAAACTACTGGATTTTCAACACCTAATTCTTTGTACTTTTCTGCTGTCCAAGGAAGTAATCCATTTTCATCACTTTCTCCATAGTTAGCTTTAGAAACACCTACTGGTACAACCCCTAATGCTAAAGGTACATCATGGTTACCCCAAGCTATTGTAGCAACATTTTCTGGCTCACTTTCTATTACAGTTTCACCAAAAGCATGATTTATTTTTATTGGATATGCTCCTGAAGCATTTGCATCAGATCCTGCATTATCCTTATCTGTATTTGATGTACTTGAGCATCCTGTCATTAATAATGCACAAGTTACAGCTATTGAACATAATTTCTTTAATTTCATAATATGTACCACCTTTTTTAATTTTTATTATTAATTATAATTGATAATTATTATCGTATGTTTATGATTATTATATTCCATATGTATTATTTTGTAAATACATTTTTTAAAATTTATGCAATATTTTGTCGTTTTTTTGAATTTTAAGTATAAAAAACAGGCTATATACCTTGATATAACCTGTTTTTACTACTTTTTAATATTTTAAATATAATGAATAAAAATAAATAAACTGGCTACAATAATAACTGTAAAGGACATGGGAATATAGCTCAGTAGGTAGAGCAATTGACTGTTAATCAATGGGTCACAGGTTCGAGCCCTGTTATTCCCGCCAATAAAAAAACTCTTAGCCTAAACTAAGAGTTTTTTTATTTATATAAAATTACATTCTTTGATGTATTTGATTATCTTTACATATTTGGTCTATATACATTTCTTTTTCTATATCTATAAATACTTTAGCTATAACTTCATAAGCTTCTCCCCATGCATTTATAACTTCTTC